>DASSUE010000488.1:0-5821 GCA_035707305.1 Gemmatimonadales bacterium | reverse complement strand
TTGAGAGAGAGTCGACTTCGATCACGTGAGCTCCATGCGCGGCTACTGGCTCAGGATTCTACTCGGCGCCCTCGGCATCTTCGCCGTCGGCATGGTCATCGTCACCGCCGTCAACGCGGTGAAAGGCCGGGTGCGATCGGTCGCCAGCACCAGCGATCCGATCACCATTCCTCTGCCCCCGTTCGTGCCGTTCCGGGTCGGGGGTGAGCGCCTGGGAAGCTTCGAGCGGGTGGTGATCAACCGGGACGCGCCCAACGACCTCCGGTCGGTGGACTTGTACGTGAACCTCGGCAACCCGACGACCACCGAGCAGCTCCGGAAATGTGACGGAATCCTGGCGAAGTTCCATCACCCGTCCCGCGACGGGGCAGCCGCGGTGCACGACGCAGAGTTCACTTGCATCGAGGACGATTCAACCAGGCATGAGCTCGAGGCGTTCGGAAAAGTACATATCGTGCCTGGCCACCTCGTCACCCCTCTGCTCGTACCACCCGAGGTCGCGAACGAGCTTCGCCGAGAGATGATCCAGAAGCGGGCCCGCCACGGGGGCGATTCCCTCGCCGCGCGGGCCGAGTCGATCGCCGCCGAGGCGGAGCGGAAGGCCGATTCGATCAGCGAGGTGGCGGGACGGATGGCCGACTCCATCACGACGTTCCACGAGCGGCACGCGGACTCGATCCGGCGCGAGGCGCTCCGCCGCGCCGACTCGGCGATGCGCCGGGATCAAAAGTAACCCGGCCCCGCGCCGGTCCCCGACTCGTACTCGTACTCGCAGTTTCCATGCTGCTCGTCCTCGACAACTACGACAGCTTTACCTACAACCTTGTCCAGTATGCCGGGGAGCTCGGCGCCGATCCGGTCGTGCACCGGAACGATGCCGTCACCGTCGAGCAAGCGCTCGCCCTGGAGCCCTCCGCTATCCTGGTGTCGCCGGGGCCGTGCACGCCGCGGGAAGCGGGCATTTCCGTCCCCTTGATCCGCGCGGCGGCGGGCCGGGTTCCGATTCTGGGCGTGTGCCTCGGGCATCAGGCCATCGGGGAAGCGTTCGGTGGACAGGTCGTGCGCGCCGACCGGCTTATGCACGGCAAGACCACCGAAATCATTCATGGGGGCCGGGACCTATTCGCCGGCGTGCCGTCTCCGGTCGCGGTCATGCGGTACCACTCGCTGGTCGTCTCACCCGTCGGGCTCCCGACGGCGCTCGAGGTGACGGCCTGGTCGTCCGACCGGGCTGTCGGCGAAGAGATCATGGCGCTCCGCCATCGCGCACTTTCCGTGTGGGGGACTCAATTCCACCCTGAGTCGATCGGCACCAACCACGGCAAAACGATGGTTCACAACTTCCTCCTCATGGCTCACGCGACGGCCCGCAAGGTGGGCGCGTAACAGCCCAACTGGTAAGCGGATAGGCGCTGCGTCGCCGGCCGGACTTCGGTCCGGCACGCATTTTGACTCCGACAGGCGGGTCTGTTAGCTTCGGTGATGCGTCTCCGCCCCATCTGCTCGCCCAGACCCGCATCGCTCCCGTGAAAGGACGTGCCATGCCCAGCGGCACCGACGCGACCAAGTTCATATTCGTGACCGGCGGCGTCGTCTCCTCGCTTGGCAAGGGGATCGCCGCCGCTTCACTTGGTCGGTTGCTCGTCGAGCGCGGCCTCAACGTGACGATGCAGAAGTTCGATCCCTACATCAATGTCGATCCCGGAACGATGTCGCCGTTCCAGCACGGCGAGGTCTTTGTCACCGACGATGGCGCCGAAACCGACCTCGACCTCGGCCACTACGAACGGTTCATCGATCGCTCCCTCACCCAGCAAAACAACGTCACCACCGGCCGCATCTACCAAACCGTCATCCACAAGGAACGTCGCGGCGAGTATCTCGGCTCCACCGTCCAGGTCATCCCCCACATCACGGACGAGATAAAGCACGCGATTCGCCGCTCGGCGCCCGGGCACGACGTCGTGATCACCGAGATCGGCGGGACGGTGGGCGACATCGAGTCGCTGCCCTTCCTCGAGGCCATCCGGCAGTTCCGCCAGGAAGTCGGCCGCGACAACGCCATCTTCATCCATCTTACGCTGGTGCCGTATATCGCGGCCGCGGGCGAGCTCAAGACCAAGCCGACGCAGCACTCGGTGCGAGACCTCATGCAGATCGGAATCCAGCCAGATATCCTGATCTGCCGAAGCGAACAGCCGCTTGGCGCCGACATCAAGCGTAAGATCGCCCTGTTTTGCAACGTGGACTTCGACTGCGTGGTCGAGAGTCCTGACGTGCGATCGATCTACGAGATCCCGCTCCGCTTTCACGACCAGGGTCTCGACGCGGTCGTGTGCGAGCGGCTTCGGCTGAAGACCGGTGAGCCCGATCTGGGACGGTGGCAGGCGATGACGGGGCGCATCCTCCACCCGACCAACCGGGTCCGCATCGCGGTGGTGGGCAAGTACACCGATCTCCACGACGCCTATAAGTCGGTCCATGAGGCGCTGATCCACGGGGGCATCGCGCACGACGCCGGCGTGGACATCCACTGGCTCTCGAGCGACCGGTTCACGGACGCGGACGCCGCCGGCCAGCTGCTCAGCGGGTATGACGGATTGCTCATTCCCGGAGGCTTCGGCATCCGCGGGGTCGAGGGCATGATCGAGGCGGTGCGGTGGGCTCGGTCCAACGACCTGCCGTTCTTCGGGATCTGTCTCGGCCTCCAGATCGCCATCATCGAGTTCGCCCGCAACGTTTGCCGGCTTCCCAATCCCAACAGCACCGAGTTCGCCCCCGACTGCGAGTCGCCGGTGATCGCTCTCATGCCGTCGCAGCGCGATGTAGTCGACCTCGGTGGGAGCATGCGCCTGGGCGCCTACGCGGCCAAGCTGCGCCCGGGCAGCCGGGCGGCGCAGGCCTACGGCGGCACCGAAATCAGCGAGCGGCATCGCCACCGCTGGGAGGTGAGCAATGCCTATCGGGACGTGCTCGCCGAGTTCGGCCTTCGGCTCTCGGGGGTCTCCCCGGACGGCGGGCTGGTGGAAGTGATCGAGCTCCCCGAGCACCCGTGGTTCCTCGGCTGCCAGTTCCATCCCGAGCTCAGGTCGCGGCCGACGCGCCCGCATCCCCTCTTCGTGGGATTCATCGGCGCGGCGTTGGAGCGGCGGCGGCGGGCCGGTCTGCCGGTCACGGTAGAGGAGCTGACGGCGGCGTCGAGCTGATGTTCGCCGCGGGCGCACCTCGGTGCGCTTCGCTGCTTGTGCTGCTGGCGCTGAGCGCGTGCGAGCGACGCGGAGTTCAGCCCACCGCCGTCATGCAGGCGGCTGACTCCGCCGATCAGGTGCTGGAAGGGTTCGTGCATCACGTGACGACCGATGGCGTGCGCAAGAGCCGCATCGAGGCCGACACCGCGTGGTTCTACGAGGCCACGCAGCGCGCCACGCTCCACAACGTCAGGATCAAATTTTACGACGCGAAAGGGGCGGAGCGGTCCAAGCTGACGGCGCGGCGGGCGGATTACCGCTGGCAGGATGGATCGCTCGATGCCGAGGGCGATGTGGTGCTCATCGCGCCCGACGGTGGCAAGCTGCAGAGTCAGGTCCTGAAGCTCGACAACAAGGAGAACCGGATCTCGACCGACCGCGCGTTCCGGTTCGAGCGCGGCGCCGAACGGATCGAGGGAACGAGCCTCCAGTCCGATCCGGAATTCACCAATGTGGTGACCAATCGGCCGAGAGGCGTGGCGGGGAGGGGTATCCTGCTGCCGGGTCAGCGGGACTCGGTCGCCGCGAAGGATTCGACGTGACGCGGGCGGTACGAGTCCAAGTAGGTGTACGAGCACTCGTACTGGTACTCGTGCCTGTCCTGCCCGTTACAGGCTCCGCACAGGAACGCTGTACCCTGCAGATCGACAACGTCGATCGGCAGGGAATCGCGGTGGAGACCGGGGGAGGGACGAACTACTTCGCGGGCGGCAACGTGCGGCTCAGCTGCCGGGGAACCAAGATCCGCATGCGAAGCGACAGCGTCGCCGCGTACGCCGGGAACATCGTGCACTTCGTTGGACGCGTGCACTACGAAGACTCGTCGCTGGTGATGGATGCCGATCGGGGCACGTACTACCGCGCGTCGGAGCAGTGGGAGGCGCGCGGCAAAGTGAAGACGCGGAACCTCAACACCGGGTCCACGCTGGCGGGGCCGTCGCTGGACTACTTTCGCGCGGTCTCGGGGGTCCGCGATACCGCCGAAATGTACGCCGTGAGCCGCCCGCGAATCGAGTACGTGACCAAGGATTCGACGGGGCAGGCGACCGAGCCGTACGTCATCGTCGCCGACCGGGTGCGTATCCGGGGTGATGACCAGCTCTGGGCCGGCGGCACGGTGACGGTGGATCGGAGCGACTTCGCCGCCCGCGGCGACTCGCTGCGTCTCGATACCGGCACGGCGGACGACGGCACGCTGCTGGGCCAGCGGCCGGAACTGCACGGCGTAGGCAGCGACACGTTCGACGTCGCCGGCCGGCGGATCGACTTCAAGCTGGACGATCGCGAGCTGACGTACTTGGTCGCGACCGACAGCGCCCGCGCGGTGCAGAAGGAGTGGACCCTGACGGCGGATACGATCGCGCTCGATGTCAATCGGCGGGAAGTCGAGCTGACGCTTGCATGGGGCGATAGCCTTCGCGCCCACGCGGTCTCCCCTCGGCGTGAGATCCGCTCGGATTCGCTCGCCCTCGATTCCCCGGTGGGGGTGCTCAAGGAAGCTCGCGCCTTCGGCAAGGCTTGGCTGGGCGGCGATACCGACTCCGCGAGTGCCGAGCGCGACTGGTTGGCGGGGGACACCGTCGTGGCGCGGTTCGAGCCGCGTGATTCGGCTGGCGCGAGTCGAACAGTCCTGACGCGTATCGAGGCCAGCGGCACGGCGCGCTCCCTTACGGTGGAGCCGCAGGCGGCGCGTCCGAAACAGCCGACGATCAACTACGCGCGCGGCAATGTCATCCTGGTGACGATGAAGGGGGACGGATCCGAGGAGGTAGATCAGGTGCGGATTCGCGGACAGGTGGACGGGGTGCAGATCGAGCCCGGGGCGGCGGACTCCACGCCCGCCCCTCGCACGCCCGCACCGCCGGAGGCGCCGCCGCCGTGATCACGCGCGCCTGGTTGTCCCGGCTGGAGGATGCCGATCCCTCGCTGCCGCTCGCGCTGGCGGCGCTCTTGCGGGCGGCCGATGCCGACGGCCGCACCGCGCTCGATCCGCTGCTGCTCGCGTACCGTGAGGGATACCTGCGAGTGTATCAGCCGGCGGGGGGATTGAGCGAGTCGGTGCGCGATCACGTGGTGAGTTCGGTCCTGCCGCGCCTTGCCACCGAAGGCTGGATCGCGCCGCCGCAGTCCGAGCTGTGGGAGCAGATCGCGGCGCACGGTGACTGGTGGGCCGAGGCCAGGCAGGATCCCGAGAGCGCGGCAAGCGGATTGCTCGCGCTTGCCGAACGCGCGGCGGCCTTGGCGCAGCCTCCGGCGCGACCGCGGGGCAGCGTGCTGGAAGGTCGGGAGCTGGGCAAGAGTTATCGGGGTCGGCGGGTGGTGGATCACGTGTCGGTGCACCTGGAGCAAGGTGAGATCGTCGGGCTGCTCGGTCCCAACGGGGCCGGCAAGACTACCACCTTCTACCTGCTGACCGGTCTTATCCGTCCGGAGGCTGGCCAGGTGACCCTCGATGGGCGCGATCTGACCCGCGCCCCGATGTTCCGCCGCGCACGGGCCGGCATCGGATACCTGGCGCAGGAACCGTCGATCTTCCGCCGGATGACCGTCGAGGAGAACATTCTCGCGATCCT
>DASSUE010000487.1:0-13699 GCA_035707305.1 Gemmatimonadales bacterium | reverse complement strand
CCAGGAGATGCTTCGCGATCTCGAGCCCCGGCTCGCGCGACTGGACGTCCTGCTCGGCGGCATGGAGAGCCGTGGCGTCCGCTTCTTCGACGAGACCATCCGGTTGGGGCGGATCAAGACCCTGCTGGACAGCGAAGGCGTGAAGCGTGCGTTCGCGCACGAGGTGGTGGCGGACACGCCGCAAGAGATCGAAGCCGAAGTCGGTCGGGTGATCGACTGGATCGTCGAGCGGAATCTGAGAGTGTGGCAGGATATCCAGAGCTACGTGTCGCGCCAGGCCGCCCGCCACCGTGAGGGCATGATCGGCGAGGTCGGATCGAGTTTCGCTTATAACCGCCAGGCCCTGCTCGATTCGGTGGGCCGGGTCTCGCGGGAGGTGATCGGCAGCTACGACCGCGAGGGCGAGGCCCGTGCCATCGCGAACGACGTGCAGGGCACCTTCGCCACGGCGGCGCTCGCGGAGGCCGGCGCGGTGGGGATCGGGACGATGGTCGCGACGCTGTTGACTGGTGCGGCCGCGGACGTTACCGGCATCGTGCTCGCCGCCGCCTTGGCGGTGGGAGGCTTCTATCTCATTCCGCGGCGGCGGCGCGCCGCCCAAGAGGCGTTTCGGCACCGCATCGCGGACCTGCGCACTCGGCTCAAGGACGGTCTCACCCGACAGGCGCACCACGAGATCGCACAGGCGACCGAACGGGTGAACGTGGCGATCGGGCCCTACCGACGCTTCGTGGAGACTGAACAGGCGCAGCTCAACGACGCGCGCGGCGAACTGGTCGCGGCGGAAGATGCGCTGCTCCGGCTCAGATCGGAGATCGCGCGGCGCTAGCCCGCGCCGTGACGGATCGGAGGTTCGCAGGCGATGGCCAAGGCGAATGATCGGCCGGGTGTGTTCGGCGTGCTCAAGCGCAGCGTGCGGGAGTTTCTGGACGACGACTGCATGATGCGGGCGGCCGCTCTCTCATACTACACCGTGTTCTCGCTCCCCCCGCTGCTCATTCTCATTCTGATGCTGGCCGGAACCTTGCTGGACCCGGCCGACATCCGGGGCGGCATCGAGCGGCAGATCGATTCGCTCATGGGTCCCGCGGGGGGCGAGCAAGTTCGCGCGATGCTGACGCACGCCGAGCGGCCGGGGGGCGGGCTGCTCCCAACGCTGGTAGGGATCGGGGCAATCCTTTTCGGCGCAACGGGGGCGTTCGTCCAATTGCAGGGCGCGCTCAACCGGGCGTGGGAGGTCGAACCCGACCCCACGCAGGGTGGGATCAAGAATTTCGTCCTGAAGCGGGTGATGTCGTTCGGGATGATCCTCACCATCGCATTCCTGCTTCTGGTCTCGCTGATGGTGAGTGCTGCGCTCACGGCGTTCGGCGGTGCGCTCGAGTCCTATCTTCCCGCCGGGGTATCAGCGTCCGTGCTCCAAGTGGTCAACCAGGCACTGTCGCTCGGTGTGATCGCCCTGCTCTTCGCGATGATGTTCAAGGTGGTGCCCGACGCCACGATCGCCTGGCGCGACGTCTGGGTCGGCGCCGGGCTCACCGCGGTGTTGTTCACCGCCGGCAAGTTTCTAATCGGTCTCTACATCGGAAAGAGCAATCCGGGAGAGGCCTATGGCGCCGCGGGCTCGCTCGCCCTGCTCCTGCTGTGGATCTACTACTCGTCGCTCATCCTTCTGTTCGGCGCCGAGTTCACCCAAGCCTGGGCAGAGCGGCGCGGGCGCGGCGGTATCGCTGCCGAACCCGGCGCCCGCCGTCTCATCAACGGATGAAAGGCGCGTCGGGCTCGGGGCAGATGGGCCACGAGCCCGCCTTCTCCCCCTTACTCCGGCCCCCACTCAGGGCATGCCCCCAAGCGCGCCACTTTCGCCCGAACCGGGGGTGTCGGGCCCCAGGCGGGAGTCCTTCATCGCCTGCCTGGTTTCCTGAGCAGCGCGCCCGGCTGATTCCTTCACCTGCTCTCCGATGCGCTCGGCGGCATCCTGCACCACCGACTTGAGCTCGGGAGCGCGCTCCTTGACCTCGGTTTGAACCGTTTCCTTGACCTCGCGCGCCGCGTCAGTCGCCGCCTCCTTGGCGCGGTCGAAGGTTTCGCCGGCGCGATCGGCCAGCCGGTCCCGGGTCGGTCCCAGCATCTCGTCCTCGCGCTCGGTGCTGGGCAAGAGCAACCCGACCGTAAGCCCGAGGACAGCCGCCCCAGCCACGAGGAGCAGCGGGTTGTCGTCCAGCGTCCGCTCCACCCCGGTTTGGGCCCGGCGGCCCTGCTCGCGTGCCCTGACCCTGAGGTCCGAGACTCGCTCTCGAGCACCCACACTGAGAGCATGGACTCGCTCCTGAACTCGGCCGGTAGCCTCCGCGGCTCGATCCTTGATCGTGCTGGCCCGGTCGGCGACATCGCTCGCCGCGCTGCTCACGGCGTCGCGGGCTTCGGAAACCTTATCTCCGATTCTTGTGCGCACGTTGCTCCGGCGGCGCTCGTACTCGCCACCCCAACGATCCGGAGCGGTGTAGGCATAGCGATGCATTCGGTCACCCGAGACCGGGCCACCGCGATCGCGCTGCACGAACCACCAGGTGGCCCCGAGGCCAACCGCGGCGACCGCCAGGGAGTTCTCGCGAACCAGATCGGCGAGGTTGGCGGTGGTGCGGCGCGCCTCGTGCCGCACGGACTCGGCCGTTTCCCGCGCCAGGTTGGACGGGCGAAGCCGCTCGGTGATCTCGTCGAGGTCCCGGGTCATCTTGGCGCGAGTATGCTCGATCTCGCGCTCGATCTCGGCCGTCCGGGAGCCGGGCTCCTCCGACCGGCCGGTGCTTGAGTAGCCGGCCTTGTCACCGTAGCCGGCGTCGGTCAGTCTGCGTTCTTGATCATTCATGGCCTGAGCTCCTTCGCCCAACGGACGTCATCCTTGATGGTCTCTACCGTGCGCCGCGGCGCCGGATCGATTTTCTTGAGCTCGCGCAGGCCCGCCTTCAGCGTGACGAACCCGACGATCGCCAGGACAGCGCCGAGCAGCAGCGCCGACAGCCAGGCGGGGAGCCCGACGACCTGGGTCAACAGCAGAACCAGCCCGGCAACGAGGGCAAACGCGCCAAGACAGGCCACGAAGCCGCCCAGGGCGACCGAGGTGAGCCGCTTGGAGACGGCGGAGGCTTTCTCCCCCAGCTCGGTGCGCGCCAGCCGGATCTCCTGGCGTACCAGCAGCGTCATGTCCTGACTGAATTCGCCGAATAGCTCGCCGAGCGAGCGATCCTGCCTAACGACCCGCATCGGGACCTCCAATCGGGTCGTCGTAGCGGGAGTATCCCGACTCCGACGCATAGCCGGAGTAGTCCACGGGCACGGACTCGCCGTACCGCGACATCGGTTCGTTGCGGTTCCGGTCCTGGAGCCGGCGCCGCTCCGAGCTCTTCAGGAACCGCGCGCCGATCAAGCCGGCCACGAAGGCACCGCCTAGCACCAACGCCGGCTGGCGCCGGGTGAGCCGCTCCACATCTTGCCGGAGCAGCTCGGCGTTGGCGTGGCGCAGGTAGTCCGCCGCCTGGTCGGCTTGCCGTGCCATGGCGTCGGTCAATCCCGCTATGCGGTCGCTCTGCCCCTGGATGCGCAGTTGATCCCCGGTCTGGCGGAACGCCTGCGCGACGGCCCCAATCTGTTCGGCCACCCGGCCTTTGCTTTCGCCCAGGCTGGACGCGGCGCGGTCGCGCGCGTCACGCAACGAGGTTCGCCCTTGCTCGATGGCCTGGTCCTTGATCCCCCGCATCTGTTCTCGCATGCTCGATCCCTGGCCTTGAGCGGCGTATGGATCGCTTCCCGGCACGGTCATGACAGCGCTCCTCGAAAGACGACGAGCAGTTATGTCCGCGGGACCCGGATGGTGCCGTGCGGCGGGTCACTAAAACGGCTACTTCTCCCCCCAGATCTGGGCCAGCCGCTGGGCGCGGCCGCAGCTCCACTTGTAGAACTTGTAGCGCTGGGGATTCTTGCGGTAATAGTCCTGGTGATACTCCTCGGCCCGGTAGAACGGTCCCGCCTCCACGATTTCCGTCGCTATCCGGCCCTTGAGGCTGCCCGAGCGCTCCAGTGCGGCTTTCGACGCTTCCGCCAGCCGCTTCTGCTCGGCGTCATGATAGAAGATGGCGGAGCGGTACTGGCTCCCGCCGTCGCAAAACTGCCGGTTGACCGCCAGCGGATCGATGTTGCGCCAGAAGTGCTCCAGCAACTGGTCGTAGGTCACCTTCGCGGGATCGTAGCGGATCTCGACCGCCTCGGCGTGCCCGGTGCCGCCGTCGGATACCTGCTCGTAGGTGGGGTTGGCCCGCGTACCCCCGATGTACCCGGATACGACCGACACGACGCCCGGGACCGGCTCGAACGCCTCCTCCATGCACCAGAAGCACCCGCCGGCGAACGTCGCCCGCGCGAGGCCGGGCTCCCCGCCGGCCTTGACCTGAGCGGCGCCGCGGGAACCAAGGCCGACCATCAGGAGCACCAACGCAACGAACCTCACGGCGTTCCCTCCGAAGGGTGTGGAT
Source organism: Gemmatimonadales bacterium (assembly GCA_035707305.1). Classification (GTDB taxonomy): domain Bacteria; phylum Gemmatimonadota; class Gemmatimonadetes; order Gemmatimonadales; family GWC2-71-9; genus DASQPE01. Next base: position 9,170 of record DASSUE010000487.1, on the reverse strand, counting down.
GGAGGTTAACGCCGTGAGGCTCGGTTCGGTTTCGCCCGATCAGCTCCAGCCGCTTGCGCTCCGCCGTTCGACCCGCCGGCCCGGACGCTCCCGCCACCGATCCCCCTCGGGAACGGTCCATTCCAGAGTCGTGCGCTTCCGCTTGCGGAGGACCTCCACCTTGGCCTTCTCGCCGTCTTCATAGGACCCGAGGATGCGGTGGGCGTGCGATGCCGACTGCGGCTTCCGGCCGTCGATCGCCAGGATCACATCACCCGCCTTGAGCGGGACCGCGCTGTCGGCGGGCGCGCTGACCACCAGGAGGCCTTCCGTAGTACCGAAGTAATCGCCGAGGTCGCGGTTCAGCTCCACCAGCTCGAGCCCGCCACGCCGATGGTGCATGTGGAAGTCGAATTCGCGGCCGAGGCGGTGGCCCATCCGGCCGAACTCGTCGCCCATCCGCTCGAAGTGACGCTCGAACCGGCGCATGTCGGGCAGTGCGATGACGTGAGGACCCCGGTCGTCGGCTACGAGCGTCGCGGTGCGGTTTTCAGTGCCACGCCGGTATTCCAGCTTCACCGTGTCGCCGGGCTCGAGTCGGCGCGCCATTCGCAACAGGCGGCGTCCCGGGCTCCGCCCTTCGCCAGCCGTGAGCGACGTGCCGTTCCAGCTCGTAATGATGTCCCCGGCGCGGAGGCCCGCGGCCTCGGCCGGACCATCCTCGACCACCTCGGCGATGCGTGCGCCGACGGAGTCGGCGGCGCGGTCGGTGTCGACCAGGATCCCAATGCGTCCCCGGTCGGTGGTAGTGATGCGAATGTCCTCTTGCGCCTCGGCCGGGGCGGGAGCCGCAGCGGCCGCAGAGGCAAGGAGCCCGGCAACCAGCGCCGGCCGAAAGCGACGAAAGTACATGATTCCCCCAGGCAGTGTGTGCTTGCCTCCGAGATGCCTGGGGGCGGTCAAAGGTTGCAGTCTGCGCCCACGCGCTCGGTCAGGCGGGCCGCCGCGCGGCCGGTCGGGCCCTACCCGGCTGTGCATCGCTTCGACCGGTCCGCCCCCGTCCAGTACCCGCTTCCTCCAAGGTCGGCTCGACGTGCCCGGCCATGGTTTCGGAGTACTGCGCGATCACACCGGGCGGCGCTGGCATGGGGGTGCCCGCGAGCTGGGCCTGCAGCATGACCGCGTTGGCGATCCCCTTTCCGCGATAGTGATTGTTGGTGATGACGTAGACCTCGTCGGTCGCATCTGCCACGGCGTGGATTCGGTCTACCCAGGGTTCCAGCTCCTCGGCCGTATACAGATAGTCGTATCGCTGCTCCGGTCGGGCGTCCTTGCGGAACCAGTCGGCGTAGTTCCGGCCATGAATGCGCACGTAGCCGACGCCGGACGTCGCGGCGGCGCTGGGCCCGATGCTCCGCTTGAACCGCGGCTGATCGATGTTGACGAAGCCGACCCCGCGCTCGGAGAGTTCCTCGTAGAACGCCGGGACGTTCCAGGAGTCGTGGCGCACCTCCAGAACCAGCGGGAATGCACGGAACGCCCGGGTGACGTCGTCCAGCCAAAGCCGGCCATCGTCATCCCGGCGGAACGACCAGGGAAACTGGAGCAGGACCGCCCCCAGGCGCCCGCCGTCGTCCAAAGGATCGAGTGCCGATCGCACCGCTTTGACGTCGGCGGCGGTAAAGGCCTCATCCCGCTCATGGGTGAAGCGGCGCCACAGCTTCACCGCGAACCGGAAGCTCCGGTTGCCCCGCAACCGTTCGACCCAGGATTCCGCGGCGCCCGGCGCCGCGGGCCGATAGAACGTGCTGTTGATCTCGATGGTATCGAAGTAACCGGCAAGGTACTCGAGCGGATCGAACCCGCGAGGTCGGGGCCGCGGGTACACCACTCCCTCCCAATCGCGATAGCTCCACCCGGCGGGACCGACCCGGATCATGCCTGACAGGGTGGGGGATCGGGCGGCCGCGCTCGGTGACGAGTCTCACGGTGTCGAGTGACGCGATCACACCCAATACACGACCGCGGCGAGTGTGGCGGTGCCGAGCGCCGCCCATAGGAGCACCCCCTGAAGCATCGGACGAAATCCCACGCTCGCGAGTGTGGCTCGGGTGAGACCGAGACCGATCAGAAACAGGGTCAGCACCAGCAGCACCCGGGCACCGCGTGCGATGCTGTCGAACGCTGGGCCGGCGGCCGGCAGAAGCGAGCGGGTGAGCGCGGCGGCGACGAACGCGGCAATGAACCAGGGAATCCCGATGCCGCGGCGAGGCGCGGCGGTCTGGGGGTCACGCCGCCGCGCGAGCGCAGCGGCGGCGAGCGTCAGCGGGACGATCCACAGTGCACGGGCCAGCTTGAGCACGGTGGCCTCGCTCAGCGCTGCGGGTCCGAAGCTCGCTGCCGCGCCTACGACGGAGCTCGTGTCGTGGATCGCGAGCGCCGCCCACACGGCGAACTGATGCTGCGACAGGTTCAGCAGGTGTCCCAGCGCGGGAAATACGTAGAGTGCCGCTGCGTTGAGGATGAAAATCGTCGCGAGCGCGACGCTCATGGCCTCCGCCGTCGCGCCGATCACCGGGCCGACGGCGGCGATCGCGCTCGCCCCGCATACGCTGGTGCCCGCCGTAATCAGGAACGAGGTCCGCTGCTCGACCCGGAGCCAGCGGCCGAGCAGAAGGCCCATCGCCACGGCTGCCACGAGGCCAAGGCCGGTGTAGCCCAATCCGGATGCACCTGCGGACAACACCATGTCGATGGGCATTCCGAAGCCGAGGCCGACGACCGCCGTTTGGAGCATGAGTCGCGCAACCGCGCCGGTGCGGACCGGGTCGGGATTGCCGATCACGAGGCCGAGCGCGGCCCCCAGCCCGAGCGCCAGCGGCGGCGACCCCCAGGGCGACAGCGTGACGAGCCCCGCAGCGACAACGGCGGCAAGGCGAACCGCTGGAGGCAGGCCAGGAGGCAGGATCAATCCAGCTTGACGTCCAGGCGGATGAGCTGACGCTCGAGCTTCTCGTCCAGCTCGCGGCGAAGGCCGGCGAGTTCCAGGGCGTAGGCCTCCAAGGCCCGATCCACCTCGGTCACCGGCGTCCATTTGGGAACCGGCTCTGGTCGTCCGCTTTCGTTCAGTGACACGAACACGATCACGCAGTGTCCCGTGCGCCGTGCGCCGGTTTCTCGTGGATTTCGCGCGTACACGTCCACCGCGACGTGCAGGCTCGACCGGCCGGTGTAAATCACGAGCGCGCGGACCTCCACCACGTCGCCGACGTGAATCGGCTGGACGAAGTGGATGCCCCCGACGTAGACCGTGACGCAGTAGCGGCCGGTCCAGCCGGCCGCACAGGTGTATCCAGCCTGATCGATCCACTTCATGACGGCGCCGCCGTGCACCTTGCCGCCGAAGTTGACGTCGGTGGGTGCGGCGAGAAAGCGGAGCGTGGCTTTGCGAGGGCGATCCATGCCGGAAGATGTCGGCGGCGGGACGCGACGCAAAGCGCCCCCGGAGCCCTCTAGCGGCCCCGTCCAGCGGACGCCGGGGCGGTCGGCGCGGGATTGGGCCGGATGTCGAGCACGAGCTCCCCCTGCCCCGAAACGACGGCACGCGCGAGCAGCGCCTCCGGCCCCGCCCGCACGCCGAAGACTCTGCCGGACTGCACCTTGGTCTTCAGGGTGACTCCTTCCATCAGCTCGCGGTTGAGCTCGCGCTCGAGCAGCTGCCGCCCTTCCTCGATCACCGGACCCATCTTGATCCGTATCCGATTGCGAAGAAACTCCTCGATCGTTCCCGACGCGAGCCACGCCAGGGTCCCTACCATCAGGTCCCGGGTGCCGACGTCATAGATCAGATCGGGCATGTACAACTCCGCCGTCGCGGTATCGAGCACCGGATGACCGACGGCGTAAAGCGTGCCGTCCACGGCCCCGCGTACCGCGAGGCCCACCGCGACTCGCCCATCACCCACCCCAAGCAGGTGCAGGCTGTCCACGGTGAGCCGCCGCCCGGCGACCCGGATCTTGGTGCCGCGGAGTTCGCGGCTCAGCACAGCGCTCGCTACGTCATATGGCATCCGGCCTTCGGTGAGCAGGTACAGGACCGGTGGGCGACTGGTGGAGTCATCCGGTGGCGGCATCGGCCGCTGAGCCACCTCAGGCCGCGGGCCTCCGATTACGCGTGGGGAGGCCGAGAGTCCGACGGTGGTCACCAGCGTGTCGTGCCGCACCGCAAGCAGGCCGACGCGGACCGAGGCAGGGTTGATGACCAGCCACAAGCTGTCGGTCAGCTTGATCGGCTCGCTCAGCACCCTCCACACATGGTTCGCCTCGCCGGGGAGGTCGAACGCGGCGAGCCGGCGGTCGAATTCGGCGAGCTCCGCCTGGAGCGCATTCCTTGCGGCGGCGAGCACCTTGTCGGTCACGTCGACCTTGAACGCGGTGATCTTGCATTCGTCGCGCTCGGTCCGGGTGAGCGGACGCGCCGCCGCTTTGGTCCGCGGCCGCAGGGTCCACCGAGCGGTGAGCTCGACGTTGGTCTGGACCACCAGCTGGGCGCGCGGCCGCGGCTTGTCCTCGTCGGTCCCGCAGGACGCACCGATCTCGGGCAGGAGCGGCGGGTTGTACCACGCCCGGACCTGGTAGTCGAACTCGGCAGCGAGCGTGGCCGTGCGGCCCTCAACGTTCAACTTGAACGGATGCCGCCGGATCGAATACGAGTAGCGTAGCCGCGAGTTGCCCGGTGCCCGATGCCGCTGGTCGATGTTCCCGATCACCAGGGGAACCGCGCTCTCGAGCCATGAGAGCGCCCGGGCCAGGTCGTACCGGACCGGTACGTCGAGGTAGGAGGTAGGGACCGGCGGCAACGAGTCCACCCATGCGGCCGTCGCACGCGGCACGGGGGGCGCGACCTTATCGCCGCACCCGCCCAGGACGCACACGCCCCCGAGGAGCAGCCCGATCGAACGGGGTCGCCAATGGATGGAGTGCATGAGCCACCGCGAACATCCGCTCCTCCGCTGCCGCCTGCCGTGACTTCCCGCACGTCCTCGCCCGGCGATCGTGACCGGCGGCACCGCAGCGCCACGCCATAACGCGCAGCGTGCAGCAGCCGCTCGATCGTGGTCGAGCTCGAAGGAGGCGACTCCAATGACCGCGACGGCGGCACCCCCCGGGGTGCGCGTATCCCCACCTCTGGGTCCGGGCGACGAGGGCGTATGAACCTCCCGCTCGAGTTTCCCTTTCCACCGATGGAGGCGGAATCGGCCGCGGCGCTTCCCAAGGGACCCGGCTGGCTGTTCGAGCCGAAGTGGGATGGATTCCGGTGTCTTGCATTCCGGGATGGTGACGATGCCAGGCTCCAGTCCAAGGCCGGCAAGCCGCTCGCCCGCTACTTCCCCGATGTCGTGGCCGCACTTGTCACACTCAAGCCTCGTCGTTTCGTTCTCGACGGCGAGATCGTGATCCCAGTTGACGGAAGGCTCTCGTTCGACGAGCTGCTGCTTCGGATTCATCCGGCAGAGAGCCGGGTGCGGACCCTGGCCGCGGAGCATCCGGCTGGCCTCATCGTGTTCGACCTGCTGGTGGATGAGCGAGGCCGGTCGCTGGTCTCCGAGCCACTCACCGCTCGGCGGCATCGGCTGGAAGCGTTCGGGCGCAAATACTTCCGACCGGGTGGGCCAGTGGTCGTGTCGGAGCAGACTCGCCGGCTCGCCACCGCCCGCGCCTGGCTGAAGGGAGGGCATGGCGACGTGGACGGCGTCATCGCGAAGCGGGACGACCGCCCGTACCATTCGGGAGCGCGGGACGCGATGCGGAAGGTCAAGCGGCAGCGGACCGCGGACTGTGTGGTCGGCGGCTTCCGGTACGGCTCCCGCGGGCGCGAGGTTGGCTCGCTGCTGCTCGGGCTGTACGATGCCGAGGGTCGCCTCAACCATGTCGGGTTCACGTCGAGCCTGCGGGCGGATGTGCGAAAGGGGCTGACCAAGCGGTTGCAGGCCCTCATCCGTCCGCCGGGCTTCACGGGGCGCGCGCCTGGTGGCCCCAGCCGCTGGAGCACCGAGCGCTCGACGGAATGGGAGCCGCTCGCCCCCGGGCTGGTGGTCGAGGTCGCCTACGATCACGTCACCGGCGACCGATTCCGCCACGGGACGCGGTTCGTCCGGTGGCGCCCGGACAAAGCGCCGAGCCAATGCACCATGGATCAGATTCGATGAGCCTTTCCGAGCGGGCGATGTCACGGGGGGACGAGATTGCCAGCGCGCTGACGCACGGCTGCGGGCTCGCGGCCTGCCTCGCGGCGGTGCCCCTCCTGGTGCTCGCCGCCCGCGAGCGCGCCGACGGGTGGCTCTTCACCGGCTGTGTGGTCTTCGGGGCCACGCTTCTACTGTTGTATGCGACGTCCACCTGCTACCATGCGGTCCAGTCCCCCGCGGTCAAGCGCCGCCTCCGGATCCTCGATCACGCCGCCATCTACCTCCTGATCGCGGGCACGTACACTCCATTCGTGCTGGGTCCGCTGCGGACCGATGCAGGCTGGGTCTTGTGCTGGGTCATTTGGGGCATGGCGGGACTCGGCGTGCTCTACAAGCTGCTGCTTGGTCCACGATTTCCCATGATATCGACGCTGAGCTATCTCGGGATGGGTTGGCTGGCCGTCCTCGTGCTCCGCCCTCTGTCGGCGCACCTGCCCGGTGCGGGGGTGCTCTGGCTGGTGGCCGGAGGCCTCCTGTATACCGTCGGGGTGGGATTCTTCCTGTGGGAACGCGCGCGGTACGGTCACGCGGTGTGGCACGGGTTTGTGCTGGCAGGGAGTGCCTGCCACTACTGGGCGGTGTTCGCATACGCGATCCCCGGCGGCTGAATCAGCCCGCTGCGATCACGCGGTAGCGCGCCTTCACCAGCTGATAGGCCCCGTACGCGGCCAGACCGAGCGCTACTCCGCCCAGCAGGAACGGCGAGTAGGGCTGCCGCGCAAGCGTGGCAAGAGCGTCGCCCAGCCCACCCGCTTCCTGGGGATTGTGATCCAGCGCCGCCCGCATCAGCAGGACGCCGATGATCCCGAACACAATCCCGCGGGCGACGTGGCCGACGCGGCCGACCCGGATCACCAGCCGACGTTCGTCCGGAGCCAGCTCTCCCAGCCGGAGCCTCTCCTCCACCTTCCGACCCATGCCACGGACGATCTGCGCGACGCCGTAGACCGCGATGCCGATCGCGACCGCGCCGACGATCCACGGCCCCAGCGGGGCGTCCAGGACCCGCGCCGTCCAGCTCTCCGCCCGTTCTCCGGCCCCGCCGCCGCCGCCGCCCCGTCCCAGCGCCAGACGCCCGGCCTCGAGTGCGAGCGCGGCGTGCGCAAGTCCGCTGCCGGCGTAGCCAATGCGCACGAAGATGCGCTTTACGTGCTCCTCACGTCGCTCAGGATCGAACGCCGCACAGAAGAGTCGCCACACCGCGTAGCCCGAGAGCCCCACGGCGGTAAGGCCGAGGAGCACCCGCCCGAGCGGTTGTTGCAGGAGGGTGAAAAAGGCACCCTCAGGGCCGGTTACGGCGCCGCCGGCCCCGGCCGCGGCCTGAAAGGCCAGCAACCCGATCAAGAGATAGACGACGCCCTTGGCCAGGTACCCAGCCCGCGCGAAGTCTTCCATTGCCCGCTCCGGTGACCGTCAAGCCTAAGCTGGCCCGGACCGGACGCCGCCGCCGTGGCGCGGCGCACGCTGTCAGATTCTGGCCCTGGGGCGGACCAGCACGGACTCCCAAACCATGATTAGCAGCAGGACAGCCGGAGCGACTGCCTGTACCAGTGCGCGGGCCCCGACCTGGCGGAGCCCGGCGGTCGCGCGCCATTGCCGGGCGACGGCGTCCCGCACGGTGCCCACGGCAGCCGACAGGGACTCTCCCCAGTCGACCGACCGGAGGGCCCGGACCGGTATCCTCCGAGCCGCCGCCCGCTCGGGCCGCGGAATCGGCTCGGCGCGGCCCAGCAGGGCGCGCAGCCGGTCTTCGGCGAGGAAAGGCGAACCGGCCGGGATCGGCGACACGATCAACGAAACTTCCGCCGAGTCGAAGCGAAGACGACGCCCTGGGAGCACGGCAGCACTTCGACGCAGCGGCGTTTCCGGCGGGGCCGGCTCGACGTACGCGAGCCAGGCCGTTCCGGCCGCGTCGGTGACAGTGACCGAGTCGGTCAGCGGGTTGCCGCGAGGGTAAGGCCGTCGGGGCGGCGGCGTGATCAGGACCCTCGTGGCGCGAGACGGTGTCCGCTCGCGTTGGCGAGCCTTGCGAGTGCGCATTGGGACCTCGGGCTCCACGGTGTCGTGAGAAGCGGAAGCCATGATGTACGCTCCGGATTCGGCCTCCGCAAGAGCGGATGGGGGCTTTGCCCCCACCGTCCACCCGGCCTATCCTTGCACCGACTTGATCTCGTCCGGTGCCCTGGTGAGCGACGACGCGATTCCGACGGCTCGCGACCGGAAGCTGCGCCTGGGCTTCATCGCTGCCGCCCTCGTGGCGGCAGCCGTGCTGGGCTATCTACCGGTCGAGACCACGCGCGGCCCCGCCGCGGCGAGCGCTGCGGTCGCGTTGGGGTTCAACCGGCGGATGGCCCAGCTCACGTCACGGGAGGGCATCGAGGAGTGGTCGGCTGGTCGCCGGACGGCAGTCGCCTTGCCTACGCGGCGGAGGTCGACGGCTACCTGCAGATCGTGGTCCGCGACGTGACGAGCGGTGAGGAACGGCAGCTCACCCGCGGTCCTCGCGACCCCATCCAGCCGGCCTGGTCGCCGGACGGGCGCCGACTCGCATTCGTGCGCGCCCGGCAGGACCAGGTGAAGCTCGTTCCATCGGACGTCTACGGGTGGTACTTCGAGAACGGCGATATCTGGATCGCGGATGCGGACGGCGCCAACAGCTCCCAGCTGGTGGCCGACGGATTCGGGCCGGCATTCTCACCCGACGGGACGTCGATCGCGTTCGACGCCGCCTGGGCAGGGCCGCGTCGGGTGTGGGTGGCGGATGTGCGCGGCCGGAATCCGCGACAGGTCACGTCGGACTCAAGCGACGCCGTCGTTCACATGCACGCCCGCTGGTCGCCTGACGGCAGACGTCTGGTCTACCGCCGGGTCGAGAACACCCGTTCGGACATCGCGATCATGGATCTGGCCTCGCAGACCGGACGCCAGCTCACGGCGGATGTC
>DASSUE010000486.1:0-7545 GCA_035707305.1 Gemmatimonadales bacterium | reverse complement strand
GCGACGAGCCCGCCGATCGCCCACGTCGCGCTGTACGCCAGATACCACGGTTCCCAGGCCACGATCGGCACGCCCCGGGCGGTGACTACCAGCGGAAGCAAGAGATCGTGGCCGTGGACAACGCTGAGACGCAGGCCCTCGAGCAGCGGAGCGACAGGGTTCAGCATGAGAAGCTTGGCTCCGCGCGGGCCGAACATGGCGGGATCGAAGAACACCGGGGTGAAGAAAATGCCGAAGGTGAGAAACACCTGTACGATGTACTTCACGTCCCGGAAGAAAAGATTGGCGCAGCTCACGAAGAGCGCCGCGGCGACGGTGAGCGCAAACGTCAACAGAGCGATTGGAAGCACCCAGACCTGTGTGGCGGCGGGAGTAACCCCTAGGAAGACCAATGCCGCGAGCACAACCGCCGAGCCGATGAGCGCGTCGAACGCAGACGCCAAGACCGCCGAGAGCGGAAGTACCTCACGCGGAAAATAGATCTTCGAGACCAGCGTTCCGTTGCCGGTGAGACTCGTTGTGGCAAAGCTGAGGGCCCCTACTACGAAGCCCCAAGGGATAGCCTTCACTGCGATTTCCGCGACGCTCGCGGTGGCCAATGCCCGCCCGCCAACATTGGCGACGGCGAGCCGCACCAGGACGCCGGACAGCACGATCAACGTAGGCATGAACACTGCCCAGCCAAAGCCCATCAACGCCTGCTTGTAGCGGATTCTGACGTCCCGAAGTGTCAACTGATACAGAAGATCGCGATGGTACCAGAGATCGGTTACGACTTCTTGCAGGTCTCGCCACCACGGCGCCCGCAGGCCATCGCTGAAAGTGTCAGCGGAAGTAATTGACCGCGGTTGAACTGAAGACGCGCGCGCGACACCACGGTCAACCAGTTGGATCTCAGGATCTGTCATTCAGCCTCTCAGCGCGTCCGTTCAATCTGGCGGCAGTGGTCGCCGTTAAGTAGAGATGCTCGCCGCCACTTGAATGCCCGCAAGCCCCAGGCTGGCTGGAGCGTCACTTCCTCAAGCCGGGTTTCGAGGAACCGGGCTGTGGCTGCCGGCATAATCCAGGGCGTCCGCAGATGATGCGCCTCTACCAGGACTAGCCCGGTGCGATAGCACTCGTAAACTCGTTCGAGAGACGCCGGCTCCGTGATCACCGGACGCCCCGTGCGTGGATCAACGAAGAAGTCGGGCGGCATGTGCGGGCGGGCCAAGTCACTCAGTACTGTACGACTCAGCGCAACGTCACCGCGGTCGAGGTAATATAAGCTCTTGACCATCGCGGTTGTGACCACGACGTCGGCTGAGTCAGTAAGCAGGCGCAGCTTCGGAGCGGCACTGGCGTAGTCAGGCTGTGCATACGGCCGCTTCCCTGGTTCCGCCCGCAACATATCCGCGGTCATCGAGACGGCCGGACTCGTGCGGTAGGCAAACAGAAAGATGCCGGCTGTCGCGGCCCCCGTCGCGGCGCTGCGGAGTCGGACGCGCCGTTCGAGCCCGCGCACCCGCAGCAGCAGTTCATCCAGAAGCCGCCGGAGCCCGGAGAACGCCGTGGCCAACGCGAAGCTCCATACGGCCAAGAAGAACGGGAAGGCATAGTAGAGGTATCGCTCGTTCTTGGCCGCACCCAGCGATTGCACCAGGAAGGAAATGGCGAACACCGTGGTGGCAAAGGCGGCGGGTGGCCCCGCCGTGACCAGTGCGACCACAACCGCGGCGGGGAACAGCGCCCACAGGATGGGATAGCGGCCTTCGAGCCACCAGGCGTAGTATCGGGGCTCCCCAGCAGTCTGCTCGGCCCACGAGGGGGTGACTTGATACTTGAGCCACAGCCGGGCCAGGGTGCCGTCCGCGAATCCGTACGCCAATCCCACCAGGGCCACTCCAACTATCACGATGGCGACAATCACCGCACGGCGGTCGCGCGACAGCATCGCACGGAGACGGGGCCCGAGCGCTGCGGCCAGCCACCCACACACCGCCGCCAGGGCGGCGAGCGTCGTCACCTGGAGATGCAAGGCGAGCACCCAGGCCACCACCACCCCGACGACCACCAGCCGAACGCGGGGCCGGGACATGTCTTCCCGGACCAACCGGTAGATGCCCACGGCACCCAGCCATACCGCGAGTCCATGCAGGGTGTAGAACCGGGCGAGCTGGGAGAGGTGCACCACCCCGGGATCCAGCGAGAAAACGATCCCGCCGATCCACGCGGCCGTCGTACCCGCCACCTTCCGGGTCCACAGGAACATGGCGACGACCCACGCGACGCCCGCGAGTACCGAGGGAATCCGGGCGGCGGCCAGACCGTCGCCCAGCAGCCGCATCGAGCCTGCGACGAGCAAAGTGAACAGCGAGCTGCGGCTGTACTCTCCGCCCCCGACCGCGAACGTCCCCTCGGCCAGCCAGCTGCGTGCGGCCAGGATGTGGTAGAACTCGTCGAACTCCGCCGGCGCGGAGCCGAGGTGGATTGCACGGACCACCACGGCCAGCGCCGCCAGGAGCGCGACCTGGAGTGGCAGGGACGGCAGGCGCCGGGTCACCATGTGCCGGTCGGACGGCGCTCCATGGGGCGGGCGAGTGGCGAGGATGGTCAGGCCGCAGGCGCGCGTGGGCGCGCGGAAGGTTGGCTGCCCCGCAGCCGATAGCCACGCCGTCCGGCGGCCGACAGATGCACGATGATCTCGCCGATCAAGCCCAGCGCGATGGCTTGAGCGCCCAGGGTCATGAGCAGGACGCCGAGCAACAAGAGCGGGCGGTCCGCCAGCGGCTGTCCCGCCAATCGCTGGATCAAGACCAGGAGCAGCAGCGCGCCACCGATACTCGAGAGGGCGCTTCCGATCAGCCCGAAGAAGCGGAGCGGCTTGTCGGTGAACTTGAAGAGGAAGATGAGTCCGAGCACGTCGAACAACCGGCGAAGATAGACCCCGGGTGAGTAGAGCCGGCCCCTCATCGACCGCGGGTGGACCGGCACGGCGACTTCCTCGACCCGGTATCCGTCTCGCATGGCGAGCAATGGCAGAAACCGAACGAAGTCACCATAGAGCGGGAGCTGACCCAGCAGATCGCGGCGCATCGCGCGAAGGCCGCAGGCGACGTCGTGAAGCCGACCGCCTCCCAATGCTCCGACGAGAAGATGGAGCACCCGATTCTGGAACCGATTGATGAGGGAGTCTCGGCGCGGCCAGCGACGCCCGACCGCAAGGTCGCTTCCCGCGCGAACCTGGGCGATCAGCGCCGGCAACCCGCTGGGATCCGCCTGCGGGTACGCCGGCACCGTAGCAAGGATCTGGCCGGCAGCCTCCGCCGCCGCGGCCTTCAGCACCGCGGTTTCGCCCAGGGCGTGGCCGACTTCGAGCACGCGGATCGGTGCGCCAGCGGCGCGGAGCGCGGCAAGCGCGTCGGTGAGCGGGCGAAACCACGGATAGCTCACGAACACGAACTCGGCGCTGATGCCCGCCTCGGCGAGCGGAGCGGCCGCTTCCTGGTATACGGTCGTGAGCGGGTCCGGTCGCTCGACCACCGGAACGATCACGCTGACCTCGGGCATCGGCGTCCTCAGGCGAACCGCTCGACGGCGATAGGCGGCGGACTGGCTCGGTCCTGCCGCGTATGATGAAGAAAGACCTGCGCCACCAACCCCAGCATGAGCAGATAACAGCCGAGCAGGATGCAGAGCAGGCCCGATGCGGGGAGAACGAACGCGGTCGCCATCCCCGCGTGGATCTGCCAGATGGCGACCGCGCTCGCCGTCAGAAAACCCGCCCCGATCGCGAACGCGATGATCGCCGCCGTGCCAAACAGCGTGAGGGGACGCTCGCGGAACCACATGATCATGGTGATCGTGAGCAGGTCGGCCAGGATCTTGAGGACCCGCGACAGGCCGTACTTGCTGTGTCCATAGCGCCGCGAATGGTGGCGTACGGGGATTTCAGTGATACGCGCCCCCGCGGTTGCGGCCGCCAGCGCGGGGAGAAATCGGTGCATGTCCGAGTATAGATCCATCCGGTCGAGCGTCCAGCGACGGTATGCCTTGAGCGAGCAGCCGTTGTCTCGGATATCCACGCCGGTCACCGCCCGGATCGCCCGGTTCGCGATCCACGACGGGATCTTACGCGTCACCAGGTCGTCCTGGCGGCGCTGCCGATACCCGGCGACGAGATCATAGCCCTGCTCCAGGGTGGCGAGCAGGCGGGGAATATCCTGGGGGTCGTTCTGGAGGTCGCCGTCCATGCTGACCACGACGTCTCCCTCCGCTGCGTCGAACCCCGCCTGCATCGCCTGGGTCTGACCGTAATTGCGCGCCAGCGGCACCAGGCGGACCCTCGGGTCGGCGGCCGTGAACGCGCCGATGCTGGCCACGGTACCGTCGCGACTGCCATCGTCGACCAGCAGCAGCTCCCACTCCAGGGACGCGGGCAGCGCGGCGCGCACGGCCTCGACCAACGGGCCGACACTTTCCTCCTCGTTGTACAGGGGGACGACCACCGAAAGCTGCATCGACGCTCCGTGGCGGGCGCTGAGAGATCGGCCTTCGGTCCGGCAACCACGTGCCGGCGCCAGCAATTGCCGCGCCGGGCGACCCAAGCAACCTGGCGAAACTACTGAATCCCTGCAACCGCTATGCCACGCACGGCCCTTCATCGAGGGCCGACGGCTACGAAGCGGTTCGCGGCCGCAGCTCCATCCGGTCGATGTGCAGCGGGTATGGCGGCACGGTGAGTCGGCCGGCCTCAACCTGCAGGCTGAGGACGAGGAAGGCTTCCGCGCAACCGTTGAGCGTCAACGAAAAGGTCTCACCCGCGGTCGTTACCATGCTTGCCTCCGTATCCGCCCCGGCGACCAGCCGCCCGTCACGATCCATGCACATGCCCTTGAGGGCCACCGATGGCGTGGCGGCTCGATGACCGGCGTGGATCCGTCCGGTAAGAGTGAACCGATCGGGCACAGGGTCGAGGTGCACGAACTCGCTCCGCGCCGTGGGAATCTCGGGACGCATCCACTGCGTGAGGCGGTACCGACCTTCGGCGTACTGATGCACTTCGGACGCCGCGGCGGAATCCAACGCGATCCAGTCGTGCTCCGCGCCGGGCCGAATGGCAACAGCCGCTTCCATGCCGGCCAGCGTCCGGATGGCCGCTGGAAGCGAGGTGGCGCGGTTTCGCCGGTACACCCGCACCGTGACCCGTGGCGGAGGCATCGAATCGGCCGCGCGCACCTCGGGGCCAACCTGCCACGCCGGCGGTGAGCCCAGGTCGAACTGCTCCGGCAGCGCCGTGAAGTCGGCCGCCATCTCCCCGTTGTTCACGAACAGGTCGTGGACGATCCGAACCAGCCGCTGGCGGTCGGGCGGCAGATGATACTGCGGCGGGCTCGGCACCACCACGTACTCAGATTGCAAGAGCTTCTGGAGCGGATAGCGGTCCCGGCTGTCGACCGCGGTCACCGAACGCCAGAAGGCCAGGCGTTTGCCGTTGCTGGGCTGTACCACCCGGTCGACCCGCTCCAGGGATCGCGGACTCACTGCAGCAGACCACGCCGCCACGTAGATCCGATCATCGTCTCGCGTCACCCGGCGCAGATACTCGATCAATCGGATGAATCCGTCGTAGCCATCCAGGACGAGCGGCGGGTGGCCGGCGGCGAAGAACCACCGGGCTTTGGTCGTCTCGAGAATCCCCCCCGGCGCCAGTCCGGCGATCATGTTCACCATCAGGAAGGCGGCGACTGCGATCTCCGCCGCGCGGCGCGGCATGCCCACGAACCTCTCGGGGATGCTCCACACCAGGGCCGCGATGCCGAGCACGACGGCGAAGGAGAAATGTGTCGTGTAGTGGAGGGTCGTCTGTCGGACGATCAGCACCCACTGCGCGAAGCTCACGGCGGCGAAAACCAGTACGAACCGCGCCAGATCACGCTTGATCAATCCGGTCTTCCAACCGAGGCGATATCCTGTCAGGGCGAGCGCGCACATGGCGATGCCGTACATTGAAGCGTAGAAGGCGATGGAATACTCCAGATCCCGCTCATAGCCGGCATACAGCGCGCTGAAGTCGGTATGCAGCGTGCGCCAGACGAACGGCCAGCCCAGAACGAGGAGGACGAACCCGGCCGCCAGCCCCGCCACCACCATTGCCGCCCCACGGCGTCGAAGCTCCCCGCTGGCGGCTCCTGGCCCTCGCCGAACCGCTACGAACGTTAGGGCAAGGTCGACAAGCATCGCGCCAACAGCGGCGGTGATGGCGTAGGCGTAGTGCCTTCGGAACAGGGCGGCGCCGGCGAAGCACGCCCCGGCCACCGCGGCGGCCGCCGCCCCGCGCGTGCTGCGCAAGCTGCGATCGTACGCGGCGATGCCCAGGGCCACGAGCGCGGCGGCGCCGAGATCGGGATAGCCGCGGAGCGTGGGTGCCCAGACGGTCGGGACGGCCAACGACAGGAAAGCGACGGACCAGAAGACCGCGTGCGGAGGGCCGGCGATCAGGCGCACGGCCAATGCTCCGAGCGAAAGAGCGAACCCTACGTGGTATACCAGGGTGATGCCGAGCAGGTAGCTGGTGCGCGACTCTCCCAACAACTCCATGATCGGGAGGAGCGGCAGCGTGAAATAGAAATTGTAATCCTCGCCGAGAGACCGATACAGGCGTCGGAGGCCGTACCCTGCCGACTCGCGAAACGCCTCGAGCGAAGCGGTGGTGAAATCGAGGTATGCGTTGTAGTCGGCGAAATAGAACGTGCGTTCGCGCGAAATGTAGAGCCAGGCGAAGAGCAATGACACGCCCACCAGCACAAGCAGCAGTAACGCGCCGTCCCGCCACATCTTACTGCCCATGCATGCGATCTCGCGTTGTGGTCCGAGGCAGTATAGTGGCGGCTCGGGAGCGCGAGAAAGAGCGAGCCGGTCCGCTGTTACCTTTGTGCGATGGCTTCCGAGGCAACCCCGCCTGGCCCGGGAACGACGCTCGCAGTCCTGCACGTCGCAGCGCCTGGAGCTGTGGGCGGGCTCGAGTCGGTGCTCGCTCTGCTCGCCGGGGGGCAGCGTACGGCCGGACACCGGGTGGCCGTCGCTGCGGTGCTCGATCGCGGCGCGGGGGAAAGTCCGTTTCTGGCCGGGCTCGCGCGGGCGAACGTTCCGGTGCACCTCCTGGCGCTGCCGCCTCGCGCCTACATCAGGGAACGGCGTCGCCTGGTGGCGCTGATTCGTGACACGCGGCCCGATATCGTGCACACGCATGGCTACCGTGCCGATATCCAGGCCGGCGCCGCTGCGCGGCGGCTCGGGGTACCGACGCTCACGACCGTTCATGGCTTCACTGGCGGCGGCTGGAAGAACCGGCTCTACGAGAGGCTACAGTTGCGCTCGTTCCGGCGGTTCGATGCGGTGGTCGCGGTTTCGACACCACTTGCCGCGCGGCTCCGCGCGGCCGGGGTTCCACCGGCCCGACTTCACGTCGTAGCGAATGCTGCGGCGTTCGACCCACCGCTCTCACGAGCAGACGCGCGCCGACAATTCGGTGTGAACGACGACGCGTTCCTGGTAGGTTGGATC
>DASSUE010000485.1:0-4692 GCA_035707305.1 Gemmatimonadales bacterium | reverse complement strand
AGCCGGGCGACCGCGTGCTCCTCATCGCAGAAGACGACCCCAGCTTCGCGCAGATCCTGCTCGATCTCGCGCGCGAGAAGGGGTTCAAGGGGCTCGTCGCGCAGCGGGCCGACCGCGCGCTCGCGCTGGTGCGGGAGTATCGACCCACCGCGGTGACCCTGGATCTTCGGCTGCCCGACGCGGACGGCTGGACCATCCTCGATCGCCTGAAGCACGATCCGGCCACTCGGCACATCCCGGTGCACATCATCTCGGTGGACGAGAGCTGGCAGCGCGGCCTTCGACTGGGCGCGCGGGATTTCCTGGTGAAGCCTGCCACCCGGGAATCGCTCACCGAGGCGTTGAGCGGGCTGCACAAGTTCGTGGACCGGCCGGTGAAGCGGTTGTTGGTCGTCGAGGACGACGAGGCGCAGTGCCAGAGCATTCGCGAGCTGATCGGCGAGGGCGATGTAGAGACCGTCACGGTCGGATCGGGCGAGGCAGCGCTCGAGGCGCTTCAGCGCGAAGCGTTCGACTGTATGGTGCTCGACCTCGGCCTGCCGGACATGACGGGATTCCAGCTGGTCTCCCGGGTGAAGAGCGAGGTCGGGCTTCGCAAGCTTCCGACCATCGTCTATACCGGCAAGCAGCTCACCCGAAAGGAGGAAGCCGAGCTCAACCGCCTGGCCGAGTCGGTGGTGATCAAGGATGCCGGCTCACCCGAGCGGCTGTACGACGAGACTGCCCTGTTCTTACACCGGGTCACGTCGCAGTTGCCGGAGGGGCGCCGCAAGATGCTGGAGCAGCTCCACCGCCGCGATCCGGTGCTGACCGGCCGCACCGTGCTGGTGGTTGACGACGACGTCCGCAACATCTTCGCGCTCACGACGTTCCTCGAACGGAGCGACATGAAGGTCGTCTATGCCGAGAGCGGCCGGGATGGCATCGCCCGGCTTAAGGACACCCCCGAGATCGATGCAGTGCTGATGGACGTGATGATGCCGGAGATGGACGGCTACGAGACGATGCGAGCCATCCGGGCGATTTCGTCGTTCGGCACGCTGCCGATCATCGCGGTAACGGCGAAG
Organism: Gemmatimonadales bacterium; assembly: GCA_035707305.1. Taxonomy (GTDB): domain Bacteria; phylum Gemmatimonadota; class Gemmatimonadetes; order Gemmatimonadales; family GWC2-71-9; genus DASQPE01. The sequence goes on along the minus strand of DASSUE010000485.1, from coordinate 3,625 downwards.
GCCATGAAGGGGGACCGCGAGAAATGCATCGAGGCCGGCGCCACCGACTATATCGCCAAGCCGGTCGATATGGACCAGTTGTTGTCGCTGCTGCGCGTGTGCTTGTATCGATGACGGATGACCCGATGGCCGGATGGCCAGATGGCCAGATGGTCGCGACGAGCAACGGGCCGACTGCGGCCGGACCCTCGGGCGAGCCGGCCATCCGGCCATCCGGCCATCCTCCCGTCAACATCCTCCTGGTGGATGATCAGCCGGCCAATCTGCTCGCGCTCGATGCCATGCTGCAGGACCTCGGTCAGACGATCGTCAAGGCTGGGTCCGGACGGGAAGCGCTCAAATGGCTGCTCAGCAACGAGTGCGCCGTGATCCTGCTGGACGTGAAGATGCCCGAGATGGACGGCTTCGAGACGGCCGAGCTGATCCGCCAGCGGGATAAGTCTCGCCACACGCCGATCATCTTCCTGACCGCGGCCGACCGAACGCACACGCAGGCGGTCCGAGGCTATGCCGTGGGCGCGGTGGACTACCTCGTCAAGCCGATCGTGCCGGAATTCGTGCGGTCGAAAGTGTCGGTGTTCGTGGAGCTGGCGAAGACCGCCGGACTGCTGCGCCGCCAAAGCGAGCGGTTGCGCGCCAGCGAGCACGCGGCCCGCGAGCTGGCGGAGGCGCGGGCGGCACTGGTGGAAGACCTGGAGCAGAAGAACCGCGAGCTGGAGACGTTCAGCTATACCGTTTCTCATGATCTTCGGGCGCCGCTCCGGCGGATCGAGAGCTTCGCTAAGGCGATTGCGGAAACCCAGTTCGACCGCCTCGACGAGGAGGGGAAGCGGTTTCTGGCGCGCATTCGGTCCTCCAGCCAGGAGATGGCGCAGCTCATCGACGACGTGCTCTATCTCTCGCGGGTGACCCGGGCCGAGCTGCGTCGGCAGGACGTGGATCTGAGCGCGCTGGCGGAAGTGATCGTCGACCGGCTCCAGGAGGCGGAACCGGACCGGAGCGTGGAGGTCCGCATTCGTCCCGGCCTGTCCACGGTGGGCGACGGGCAGCTGCTCCGCATCGCGCTCGAGAATCTGTTCGAGAACGCCTGGAAGTTCACCATCCGCCAGCCCGAGGCCCGGATCGAGTTCGGGGTAACGCACATTCCGGGCGAGCCCGCGTACTTCGTCCGCGACAACGGCGTCGGGTTCGACATGGGGTACGCCGATCGGTTGTTCGCGCCGTTCCAGCGCCTGCACCTCCCGAGCGAGTTTCCCGGGACCGGCGTAGGGCTCGCGACGGTGCAGCGCATCGTGTACCGCCACGGCGGGCGGATCTGGGCGGAGGGCAGCGTGGGGCAGGGGGCCACGTTCCACTTCACGCTCGGCCGGCCCCGCCCATAGCGACGACGCGATGAACGCCAAGTCCCTGCCCGACGACGTCATCCGGTTTCTCAACGAGCACATCGATTCGGTGGAGCAGCTGGAAGTCCTACTGCTGCTCCACCGCGCCGCGGAATCTGACTGGACGGCGGAGATGGTCGCAGCCGCCCTTTATACCCAGCTCGCATCCGCGTCTCGGCGGCTCGAAGCCCTGTTCGCCGACGGCCTCATCGAGCGCGCCCCGGGCGATCGCGAGGCCTACCGCTACGTGCCCGACCCGGCCGACCGCGGTGAGATGATCGCGACGATCGCGGACACCTATCGGGAGCGGCGGGTGGCGGTGGTCACCGCGATAGCCTCGAAGCCCATGGAGAACGTCCGCGCATTCTCGGACGCGTTCCGGCTTCGCTGAAAGTAAGGAGGAGTAGCATGGCCGATGTGGTCTACGTGCTCTGCGCACTGACCAGCCTCGCCTGCGCCGTGCTGTTGCTCCGCGCATGGGCCGACCGGCGACTGGAGCTGCTGCTCTGGAGCGGGCTCGCGTTCGTGGGCTTCGCGGCGGGCAACGTCGCGCTGGTGGTCGACGAGGTTGTCACGGGGCCGGGCATGGATCTCGTGCTCCTTCGAACGGTGCCGGTGCTGTTCGGCGTGTGCGTTCTGCTCTACGGGCTCATCTGGGGGACCCGGTGAACCGCAGCGCGGCGATGGTCCAGTTCCTCCAGTTCGCGTCGGGCGCGATCGTGATGGGATATGTCGTCGCGGGCCTCTTCTTCCTGCGGTTCTGGCGAGGCACCCGTGACCGCCTGTTCGCGGTCTTCGCCGTCGCCTTCTGGCTCTTTGCCCTCCAGCGGCTGCTCCTCAGCCTGGTGGACGTGCAAGCAGAGAACGAAGCGCTCTTCTACCTGCTCCGCCTGCTGGGCTTCCTGCTGATCATCTGGGGGGTCGTGGACAAGAACCGGGTGGGACACCGCGCAGTCGCAGGCGCCAAGCAATCGCACGGTCCTTCCAGACGGATCGCGTAGGGCAGCCGGGCCGGCGCTGCCCCACCGCCGGATCCAGCTATCAACTTGGCAGCAGCACCCGATCCACGACGTGAATTACGCCGTTGGACTGCGTTACATCATAGGTCGAGCTGTCTGCCACGCCTCCCTTCGCGTCCCGGACGACCACGTTGCGCTCACCGTTCATCATGAGGGTCAGCGGTGCGCCGTTCACCGTGGTGAGCGTCGCCCGCCCGTGGCCCGCCTTGATCGCCTTCATCAGTGCCTCGGCGTCGTAACGGCCGGCGACGAGGTGAGAGGTGAGCACCTGGGTGAGCTGCTCCTTGTTCTCAGGCTTGAGCAGCGTGGGGACCGTTCCCTCGGGAAGATCGCGGAACGCCGCGTAACCCCCGTCAACGGCTGGCGCTCTACCCTGGCGCTCTGGGCGCTGGAGCTCGACAGCGAGCTGGTGTTCGTGGGAGACGGCGGCGGCACCGAGCCGTCCTTCGCGAGCCGGCGGCGAGGTGTGACCTGGGCCAACTCCCACCGGCCGATCCCGCAGCTGTCATTGGATTTCGACCTGTCGTTCGCCCGCGCGCGCTTGGCGGGCGTCCCGCCAGGTGAAGACCACATTCCCGGGGCGCTGGAGAACGTCATCGCGGCGGGCGCGACCTGGAGCTCGGCGGGTACAGGGCCGTTCGGGGCGCTCCGTCTCCGCCATTTCGGAGCCTACCCGCTGATCGAGGACAACAGCGTGCGTGCCACGGCGACCACCGTGTGAAATGCGGAGATCGGCTATCTGTTCTCGAGAGGGATTCGTCTGGGTGTGAGCGTGCTCAACGTCGCCAACGCGCGCCACGCCGACATCCAGTATTACTACACGTCCCGGCTCCCCGGCGAGCCGGCGCAAGGAGTGGAGGATATCCACTTCCATCCGGTCGAGCCGCGGTAGATACGAGCAGGACTATCCTGGGGATTCTGAGCTCTATGTTGTTGCCTGGGGCGTCGTCTCCGCGTAATGGCAGGCGGCGCGGGTGCCGTTGACCGGGCGGAGCAGCGGCAGCTCTGTCCGACAGCGGTCGTTACGCTGGGGATGGAAGCAGCGAGTGTGAAACGGGCAGCCGGGCGGCGGTGCCGTTGGACTGGGTAGATCGCCGGTGAGCACGATCCGCTGTTTTCCGCTGGCGGGATGGGGCTCCGGCGCGGCGGACAGCAGCGCCACGGTGTAAGGATGGGATGGATGCGCGAGCAGCGACTCGGTCGGTCCTTCCTCCACGATCCGAC
>DASSUE010000484.1:0-10803 GCA_035707305.1 Gemmatimonadales bacterium | reverse complement strand
ATCCGCACCCGCTCGGCGATCCGCTTCCCCAGATCGAGCGTGGCACCGGGCAGCCAGATCGCGAACTCTTCGCCCCCGATGCGTGCCGGGATGTCTCCGCTCCGCACCTGCTCTCGCAGGATTCGGGCGAAGTGGATCAGCGCGGCATCGCCTGCGGGGTGGCCGAGGGTATCGTTGAGATGTTTGAAACGGTCGAGATCGGCGAAGATCAGCGCGCCCTCGCGCGCATCCATGCGGCTCAACGCCTGCTCCAACCCCCGCCGGTTCAGCAGGCCCGTGAGCGGATCGGACGACGCCGAGCGTACCGCGGCGTCAGTGGACACTGCGCGGGCGAGCCGGGGCGCCGCGTTGGTGATGGCCTCCAGCATCTCGGCCCGCACGGCCCCCGCCGGCTCGATGCCGGTCGGAAGATGGACCGCTACCGCCCCCACCGGTGCCGCGCTTCCGACCGCGATCGGGAGGAGCAGCGTGGTCCCGACCCGTTGCCGGCGGTCGGCGACGACGGCCCCCAGCGGATCGTCGGGCGTCAGGGTCTGCGGCGCGCCGCCGAGGGCGACCCGGGCGAGATCGGCGTATGGGGGAAGGATCGTGTCGAGCAGCCGACGATCCCCCCTTCCCGACACGCCGACGATCCGCACGCGCTCGTCGTCACCGGTGCTCGCCTCAACTGCGGCGACGACGATCTCCGTCTCCAGGCTCCGCTCGAGCTGATAGGCCAGCCGTAAACCGACACTTCCCGCCGATTCGAGCTGGGCATCCTGGGTTTGCGCCTGAGCCAGGGCCACGATCTGGGGCCGTCGGCGGACGCCGTCGAGCAGGCGGTCAAGATCGTGCTCGATCTCGCCAAGCTCAGTCGCGTTGAAGCTGTGGGGAAGGAGGATGGCGACCGCGTATCCGCCGCCGGCCCGGAAGACCAGGGTTCCGACCCCCAGGCGCTCGACGCCGTGCTCTTCCGCGTCGCGGGCACGCTCCAGGCGGCGGTCCACGGTTTGGATCTGGGTGATCGACAGACGGTCCGCATCCACGTGCCGCTCGGCCCGGGGGCCCTCCTCATCTGCGCCGATCTCGCTGACCCAGACACCCAGGGCGCCATGCGCGCGCATGAGCCAGCCGAAGGCCGGGTCAGGCAACAGGTGAGGCCCGACCCCGGAGGGCGGTGGACCGCCGCCGCCCGCCTGCGACCGAAGGAATCGGCCGGCACCGAGCCAGACCGCGAGCGCCCCAACGATGAGCCCAACCAGGAACGCGATCATCGCGACAAAATGCGACTGGCAGCGGCAGCCGCGCCGAAACCATTGTCGATGTTGACCACCGTCACCCCCGCGGCGCACGAATTCAGCATTGCGAGCAGCGCGGTGAGCCCGCCGAACGCCGCGCCGTAGCCGACACTGGTGGGAACGGCAATCACTGGCCGCCGCACCAGCCCACCTACCACGCTCGGCAGCGCGCCCTCCATGCCGGCCACCACGATCAGAACGTCGGCGGCCGACAGCCGCGCGCTCTCGGAGAGGAGACGGTGGATGCCGGCAACGCCCACATCGACCAGGCGATCCACGCAGTGTCCGAACGCCGCGGCCGTCACCGCCGCTTCTTCAGCCACCGGAAGGTCGCTGGTACCGGCCGACACGACGAGGACGGAGCCGTGGGGTGGATGGGCGGCCGATGTCCGGAGCGGCAAGTGAACCGTTCGCGCAACGGGGTTCCATTCGACCTCGGGAAACCGCTCGCCTAGCGCAGCGGCCATTCCCTCGTTGGCGCGGGTGCCCAGAAACGAACCCGCGTGTTCGGCCAGCCGTTCGCAGATGCCAAGCACCTGCTCCGTCGTTTTCCCGGCGCAGAAAATGACCTCCGGCTGCCCCTGGCGTATCTGGCGGTGGTGATCGACCCGGGCGAACGTCAGGTCTTCATACGGAAGGTGCCGGAGTCTGGCGAGCGCGGACTCCGGGCTCAGATTGCCGGCGGCGACCTCCGCCAGCAGCGCTTCAACCTGGGCGGGTGTCACGCCACCTGTGGTACCGGCTCGAGGTAATCCAGGAAGATCGCCTCCGCCTCCGCGATCGACTCGATCTGGAAGAGACGCTGGCGGAGGTCGCTCGCGCCGTGCAAACCCTTGGTGTACCAGCCGAGATGTTTGCGGAACTCGATCACCGTCTGGCGGGTGTCGCCCTGGAACTCGAGCGCCAGCCGAGCATGCTCCAAAGCGACCGTGAACCGCTCCGGCGCGCTGGGAGGAGCCGGGCGCGGACGACCGGCCAGAAGCGCCTGAGCATCGCGAAACAGCCACGGATTTCCGAAAGCGCCGCGCCCGATCATGATTCCCGCGCAGCGGGTGTAATCCCGCATCCGCACCACGTCCTCGGCGGACTGCACGTCGCCGTTGCCGATCACCGGAATATCGAGCGCCTCCACCACCTGGGCGACCTCGTCCCAGTTGGCTTTCCCCGAGAACATCTGAGTCCGGGTTCGCGCGTGCAGCGTGAAAGCCCGCGCGCCGGCGTCCTGCATCCGGAGCGCGATGCTCACCGCGTCGCGGCTCTCATCGTTCCATCCGCTGCGGGTCTTGACGGTCACCGGAATCGACGTTGCGGCGATCACCGACCGGATGATCTTCCCGACCAGATCCATGTCGCGCAGGCAGCCGGACCCACCGTTCCGCTGCACCACCTTCTTGACCGGACACCCGAAGTTGATGTCGATGAAGTCAGGGCTGTAGTGCTCGGTGACGAGCGCGGCAGCCTCCGCCATCGCAGTCGGGTCGGCGCCATAAATCTGGATGCCGATGGGCCGTTCACATTCGTCGAACTCGCAGCCCTCCAAGGTCCGCCCAATCCGCCGGCGGATCGCCTCCGACGATAGAAACTCGGACACGACAACATCGGCGCCCAGCCGGCGGCAGATCCGTCGGAACGGAGCCTCCGATACGCCGGCCATCGGCGCAAGCACGAGTGGGAACGCCACTCCGGCCGCATACGGTAGCTGCAAGTGCATGACAGGAAATTACTTGTTGACAGCCGTCGCGGCGAGGGGGTAGGTTCGTCGGCCATGCGACTGCGCGACTTTCTCGCACCCGAGGCGATTCGGCTGGACCTTGCCGCGACCACGCGGGAAGCCGTGCTGCACGATCTCGTCGCGCTGCTCGGCCTGCCCGATGGAGACTCCGAGGCGCTGGAACGCGTGCTCCTGCGCCGCGAAGGCATTGGGTCTACTGGAGTCGGACGCGGCATCGCGATCCCGCACTGCCGATCCCTGGTGGTCGATCGCGTGCGACTCGCGTTCGGTCGCCACCCCACCGGCCTCGATTACGCCGCTATTGATGGACGGCCGGTCCATCACTTCTTTCTGATCCTCGCGCCGCCGCTGGAAGTGTCCAATCTCTACCTGCCCATCCTCGGCCGCATCGCGCAGTTCGCCAAGGATGTCGAGGTTCCCGACCGGCTCATGCAGCTGCAGTCGCCCGACGAGTTTCTCGCGCTATTGGACGAAAAGGGCGTGTGAGCCGAGCGCTACGCTGCGTCCGGCTCGCTGCCGCGCCGGCGCTTCTGCAGATCGGCACTCCCGCCGGTCGCGATTCGAAGCCCCAGCCATCGCGGCCCGCGATCAAGCCGGCCAAGGACGCGGCAGCACCCTTCCCGTCACCGACTCCGCTCCCCGATTCGACATTGCCGGCGCGGCCGCGCATCGTGATCGAGCTGGAGGAGCGCAGCGAACCGTGTTTCGCCCGGGCTGACGCGGCAATCGTCGCCGACTCGGTGCCGGAGGCGGAGATCATGGTCGTTCCGCCTGAGAGCGTGCTTTCCGTGATCGCCAGCGCGGATGCGCTCGTCGGACACCCGATCCGCTAGGTGGTCCTCGCCGCTCCACGCCTTCGGTGGGTGCAGGTGCAGACCGGCGGCATCGAAGACTACGCCTACCCCGAGTTCCGCGAGCGACTGATCGTGCCCACCAACGCGAAGATCATCCCCGCGATGGGAGACCATGCCATGGCACTCCTCTTGGGCCTGACTCGCGAGATCTGGCGCGGGGTCGAGGCGCGAACGACGGAGGAATGGTCGGATGGACACTGGAAGCCGGTCGAGCGTCTGGAGCGGGTCGAGGCCCTGCCCGATCTGCTGCCGCTCGCGGACGTCGTGTTCGTCGCCGCCCCGCTCACCGATCGCACCGCCTACCTTCGATGATCGCATGTTCGGAGTGATGAAACGCGGTGCATACCTGATCAACGTGTCACGCGGCGCCCTGGTCGACACAGGGGCGCTGGTTCGAGCGCTTCGGAGCAGCCGGCTCGCCGGTGCCGGTCTCGATGTGGTAGAGCCTGAGCCACTCCCCCGCGGCCATCCGCTTTGGAAGATGCCGAACGTGATCCTCACGCCGCACCTTGCCGGCACTTCCACATCGGTGCCGCTCGGCGCACCCGGCTCGTCATCGAAACGCCCGCCGGTTTACGCGCGGCCTTCCACTTCGAAACCTGGTTGACAAGAAGCTGGGCTACTGAGAGGACCGGTGACAGCGGGGCTATTCCCAAGGTCAATCGAGGTAGACTCTCAGTTGGATCCCATGCGACGCCTGTGCCGGCACGCTCGCCCTGCCGTCGTTTCAATTCTCACCGTCCTCGGTGCCGTGCCGGGGTGCGCGGGGAACAGTGATCCACTGACGCCAAACCCGGGCGTCGCGGGCACGCCCGCGGTGTACGTTCTCCGATCCGTGGCCGGTCATCCGCCGCCGGTGGTCTGGGTCACCAACGAAAGCGTGACCATCACCGTTCAAGCCGACACCCTCCGGTTCTTCGGCGGAGGGCTCGGCGGGCGAGTGGTGAGACAGCGATACGACGAGGCGGGCCAATTGGAGCCGACGGTTCGGCGCGAAACCGCCGAGTTCGAGGTCTTACAGCGAGCGGATCGCGTGGAGCTCTCGTTCGTCTGCCCCGACCTCGCCCAGTGTCTTGCCGCGCCGCACTTCACGGGCCGTGTAACCGCCAACGAACTCATCTTCGATCAGGCACTCAACTACCTGGTCCCGCTCCGCTATGAACGGGTCAGAGGCTGACCGTTCGGCAACTAGTCCCCAGCCGCGGTGGGCGGGTGCCATTCCCCGCTGGGCCGGCGGGCACGGATCGCGACCTCCCGAGCCCAGGCCGCATGTAGCTCCCCAATGAGCCACTCCGCGTCGCGCGCCAGCGACGCCGTAGCCGGGTCGGCATCCGGATTCTGGCGGACCGAGCGGACGCGGTTTTCAATGCGCTTGAGCTCGGGCCCGATCGCCCCCATCACCTGCGCCCACACGCGGTCATCCATTTCGGCCGGCCGGGATGCGGCCGACGGTGGCGAGCCGCCCCGTCCCAGCACCACGTCCTCCACCCGCCGCACTGCCCCCTCGGCGGTGTCGCCGACCCATGCCGCGCCGCTCTCCACGAAGGAGCCCAGCCGCTGGGCCGCCTCGCGGAGCTCCTCGGCGGTGGCCTCGGGAAGGACTGCGCGCAGCAACCTTGTCAGTGAATCCGCCATCTCACCACCTGTTGGAGTTCGGAAGCATACGATGGCCGTGCCCCGAAGCCCATACCGCTCTCCGAGGAGGAGTTCAACGACCTGGGTATGCCCTCCTCGGTGTCGGTAACGCGCGGGCGCGATCCTCCGGCTCAATACCGAGGACTATCCGGCTTCGCAAACGCCTTCGACAGCTATGCCGACGCGTTGCTGGCCCTCAACGACTCGACCGCCGCGGCGGAGGCGTACCGGCGCGTGCTGGCGTGCTGATGTCCTCCGACTCCCTAGCGGAGAATCGGGCGCTGCTGGAGGCGAACGCGCGACGCTTCCTCGCCAGGCGGCAGGAGTAGATCCGGTCACTCCCACTCGATGGTGGCCGGTGGCTTGGAGCTCACGTCGTAGACCACGCGGTTGACGCCGTCCACCTCGTTGCTGATCCGGTCAGCGGCTCGCGCCAGCACCTCCGGCGGGAAGGGAAACCAGTCGGCCGTCATGCCGTCGCGGCTGGTGACGGCCCGGAGGGCCACGACCTGATCGTAGGTTCGCCCATCGCCCTGGACCCCAACCGACCGGATCGGGAGCAGCACGGCGAACGCCTGCCAGATCGTGTCGTAGAGTCCGGCGGCGCGAAGCTCCTCAATGTAGATGTGGTCGGAACGGCGCAGTACGTCGAGTCCGGCCTTGGTCACCTCACCGATGATGCGGATGGCCAGGCCGGGACCGGGAAACGGGTGGCGGCAGACGATCTCTTCGGGCAACCCGAGCTCCCGGCCCACCTGTCTCACCTCATCCTTGAACAGCTCGCGCAAGGGTTCGATCAACTTGAACGGCAGTCGCTCGGGCAGTCCCCCGACGTTGTGGTGCGTCTTGATGGTCACCGACGGGCCGCCGCGGGGGGAGGCCGACTCGATGACATCCGGATAGAGAGTGCCCTGCACCAGGAAGCCGACGTCGGCGCCGACACGCTTGGCCTCCGCCTCGAAGACGTCGATGAACGTGTGCCCGATCCGCCGCCGCTTTTCCTCCGGATCCGTGACCCCCGCCAACCGTTCCAGGAACAACGCCGAGCCATCCACTACCCTGAGGTCGATGCCGAGGTGACGGCGAAAGGTGGTCTCGACCTGATCGCGCTCGTGGAGCCGCAGCAGCCCATGATCGACGAAGATGCAGGTCAGCCGGTCGCCGATGGCCCGGTGGACCAGCGCGGCGGCCACCGATGAGTCCACGCCACCGGACAGACCGCAGATGACCCGCTGATCGGTGGGTACCAGCGAGCGGATCCGTTCGATCTCGGTTTCGATGAAGTGGCCAGGGGTCCAGTCGGGAGCACAACCGCAGATTTCGAACAGAAAGTTGTTGAGGATCTCACCACCGCGTGGAGTGTGAGCAACCTCGGGATGGAATTGCACCGCGAACAGCGGCTTCGAGTCGTGCTCCATCGCCGCAATTGGCGAGTTGTCGCTCGACGCCGTGATGTGGAAGCCCGGCGGCGGCACGTTGACGTGATCGCCGTGGCTCATCCAGACCGGTGTCTCCTCGCCCACCCCGAACCCTTGGAAGAGCCGACCACCTGCCACTGTGACGGTGGCACGGCCGTATTCCCGCCGGTCCGCCCGCTCGACCCGTCCGCCGGCGAGCTGCGCGATCACCTGCATTCCGTAACAGAGGCCGAGGACCGGCATGCCCATCTCGAGCAGCGCGGCGTCCGCGGTCGGCACGTTTTCACCATACACCGAATTGGGGCCGCCGGAGAGGACGATCCCCTTGGGATTCCAGTCGCGGATCCACTGGACGCTCCGCGACGGCGGGTGAATCTCACAATAGACGTGGGCTTCGCGGACGCGGCGGGCGATGAGTTGGGTGAACTGCGAACCGAAGTCGACAATCAGGATGCCGTCGTGATGCCTGGCGGTCACCGGTCCTCTGCACGAAGAAGGTCGTCGAAGGTCTCGCGCGCTCGCGCGATCCTCCAGTGGGTACCGTCCACCACCACCTCGGCGGCCCGCGGACGGCTGTTGTAGTTGGAGCTCATCACGAACCCGTAGGCGCCGGCGCCCAGCACAGCGAGCCGGTCTCCCCGCTCGACCAGCGGAAGCGTTCGGTCCAGGGCGAGGAAGTCACCCGTCTCGCATACCGGCCCCACGATGTCGACCGGCGCCGCGGCACGGCCGCTGGCTTCCAGCTCCACGATCTCGTGATAGGCACTGTAGTGACTGGGCCGGACCAGATCGTTCATGCCGGCGTCCACGATGGCCAGGTCCTTCCCGCCCGAATGCTTTCGGGAGCGCACCTCGGTCAGCAGGATGCCCGCCGGTCCGGCCAGATAGCGGCCGGGCTCGAGAGCCAGCTCGAAGCCACTGCTGCGAACGGCGGGGAGTACCGCGTCGAGCAGCGTCACAGGCTCCAGCGGCGTCTCATCACGGTACTGGATCCCGAGCCCGCCGCCGATGTCGAGCGCGGTCAATGTCGTGATTCCGGCTTCCCTGCAGGCAGACGCGAGCTCCATGAGACGAAGCACGCCCTCTCGGTACGGACGGGAGTCGAGAATCTGGCTTCCGATATGCATCGCCAGAGTGTCGAGTCGGAGCAGCGGATGGGCTGCAATCTCCCGTGCGAGTGGAAGTACCTGATCGACGGGAACGCCGAACTTGATGCCGCCACGACCGGTCGCGATGTACGGGTGGGTGTCGGCGGTGACGTCGGGATTGACCCGGATGCCCAGAGCCACCGACCGGTGGTGCCCCTCGGCCATCCGTCCGAGGGCCGCGAGTTCGGCCGCGGACTCGACGTGAATGTGTCCGATGCCGGCGGCTAGCGCGGCTTCGAGCTCCTCGTCGGACTTCCCCACGCCGCTGAACACGATGTGTTCGGCTGGAAAGCCCGCTGCCAGTGCCCGTTCCAGCTCACCGCCCGAGACGATGTCCGCTCCGGCGCCGAGGGATACCAAGGTTCGCAGGACGGCCAAATTGGCATTGGCTTTCACCGCGAAGCAGATCCGGTGGGGGATGGGGGCCAGCGCTTCGTCCAGCGCGCGGTACCGCGCCCGAATGACTTCCAGGTTGTACACGTACGTGGGCGTACCGACCTGGGTCGCGATCTCGCTCAGGCGGACCCCACCGAGGTACAGCGAACCGCCGCGCCGCGTGAGGCCGGCATGAGATAGCAGGGCATCAACCCTGGTCATCCGTCCATCCGACAATCCGGCCATCGTCAATATGCCTTCGCCCACACCGCCTCGCCCGTGCTGGGACGGCCGCACCACATGCAGGTGACCGGCGCCGTCTTGGACCGAAACTCCTCGTCGGGCAGGACCCGGATCGTAGCCTTGGTCTGTTCCTTGATCTCCGCCTCGCAAGCGCCGCCGCCGCAGAACCCTCCGTAGGCAAATCCGCCGTCCCTGGCCATAAACTCGAGGAACTGCGTCTTCAACACGCCGCGAACGGTGTTCGCCTCCCGTCTCGCCCGGGCGGATTCGAGCAGGTCGGCCTGCATCCGATCCATCTCCCCTACGACGCGCTGCGCTAGCTCCGCGGTGGGAAGCGATTCCTTCTTGCCCCCGGTTCGCCGCGCGAGCATGACCGTTCCCGAGGCCACGTCGCGGGGTCCAACCTCGAGTCGCAGCGGGACGCCTCGCCCCTCCCACTCGTAGTACTTCGCGCCCGGCTTCATGCCGTCACGCGCGTCCACGTGGACTCGAACCCCGGCCGCGTGCAGTACCGTCCGGGCCCGGTCCGCCGCCTCGAGTACGGTCGTGCGCTCCCCATCGTTCTTGTAGATCGGCACGATGACAACCTGGTACTGGGCCAGCCGCGGGGGGCACACCAGCCCGTTGTCGTCGCCGTGGGTCATGATGAGCGCTCCCACCAGGCGGGTCGAGACCCCCCACGACGTGTTCCACACGTGGTCGATCTCGCCGGCGGCCGTTTGGAACGTCACCTCGAACGCCCGTGCGAAGTTTTGTCCCAGATTGTGGCTGGTCCCGGTCTGGAGCGCCTTGTTGTCCTGCATCAGTGCTTCGCAGCTGTAGGTGCGTAGCGCGCCGGCGAAGCGCTCGCTATCGGTCTTTCGCCCGGTCACCACCGGCATCGCCATCCATTCTTCCATGAACGTCCGATAGACGCCGAGCATGCGCCGCGCTTCGTCTTCGGCATCTGCCTCAGTCGCGTGCGCAGTATGGCCCTCCTGCCACAGGAACTCCGTGGTGCGGAGAAACAGACGGGTGCGCATCTCCCAGCGCACCACGTTCGCCCACTGGTTGATGAGAAGCGGCAAGTCGCGGTAGCTCTGAATCCACTTCGCGTACATGGCGTAGATGATCGTCTCCGACGTCGGCCGCACCACCAGTGGCTCCTCGAGCTGCTTCCCGCCCCCATGAGTCACGACCGCCGTTTCGGGGGCGAACCCCTCTACGTGCTCCGCTTCCTTCGAAAGGAAGCTCTGCGGAATGAACAGCGGGAAGTAGGCATTCTGGTGCCCGGTCTCCTTGAACATGCCGTCGAGCGCCCGCTGCATCTGCTCCCAGATGGCGTAGCCGTTGGGCCGGATCACCATGCACCCGCGCACCGGGCTGTAATCGGCAAGCTCGGCCTTGGCGATCAGCTCGTTGTACCACGCGCTGAAGTCGGTGGCACGGGGAGTCAGGGCTTTCTCTTCGGCCATGGAACGCTCTTTCTACGGTCACTCTCGGGAAGGGGTCGCGGGGATCGTCTGCGAGCCGCCAACACTGACGAGACGGCGGGCCTCCGCGACCAGCGCGTCCCGCCTAACGGCCACTTGGGTCTTCGCGTCGAGGTCCTTGATCATGACCTCGCCGCGCCCACGATCATCGGGGCCGATCACAATGGCCGCACGGGCGCCCCGGGTGTCCGCGAGCTTCAGCTGTTTGCCCAATGGCCCCCGAGCAAGGGCGTACTCGACTCGAAGGCCCGCATCCCTGAGCTCGTGTGTGATGGCGAGCGCATCGTCCCCGTCCTCTTCGGTCACGGTGGCGACGAAGACGTCGATCGCACCGCCTCCGGCGACGCCGAGCCCGCGGTCTCGGAGCAGTTCAGCGAGCACGACGTCGCCCATGCCGAATCCAACCGCCGGGAGGTCGACGCCGCCGAGCGCTGCCAGCAGCGTGTCATAGCGGCCCCCACCGGCGATCGCGCGCAAGGACCGACCGGTGTCGAAGCACTCGAACACGGTTCCGGTGTAGTACGCGAGGCCCCGAACGATTGAAAAGTCGACGTCGACGTACTCACCGAGCCCCATCGCCCCGAGCGCCCGCACCACCTGCGTCAGCGGAGCCAACGCCTCGTCAGCCGCGCCAAGTCGTCGCGCTTCC
>DASSUE010000483.1:0-11148 GCA_035707305.1 Gemmatimonadales bacterium | reverse complement strand
CCGTAGCCGATACCGAGTTTGCGCTGCAACAGGGAGGTCGATCCGCCCAGGTTCTGGACGCAGGCGATGGCCGCCTCCTTGAACAGCGGGTCGCGCTGCGCCGGGTCCGTCGGCTCGCCGTCGGTGCCGGTCTCGATCCCCTCGGCGTCCGGCACTTCGTCGAGGATGTTGGTTTCGACCACGTCGGCAACGCCGCGACGCTCGCGGCCTTCGCGCCAGGCGCGATACCGCTCCATGATCCGCTCGCTCTCTTCCGTCCCGATGTAGGCGCCCTGGAGCCGCATCGGCTCGCTCTTGCCCGGCTCGAGAAACAGCATGTCGCCCTTGCCGAGCAGCGCTTCCGCACCGTTCTGGTCGAGAATCGTCCGGCTGTCGACCTTCTGCGCTACCCGGTAGGCGATGCGGCAGGGAAAGTTTGCCTTGATGAGCCCGGTGATCACGTTCACCGAGGGGCGCTGGGTGGCGACGATGAGATGAATTCCGACCGCGCGGGCTTTCTGGGCCAGGCGGGCGAGCGGCGCCTCCACCTCCGCCTGGACCGTCATCATGAGATCGGCCAACTCGTCGACCACGATCACGATCAAGGGCAGCCTGCCCTGACTGTATCGCTCGTCGGGCGGCGGGGTCGGCGAGGTGTCGGGTGCTTCAGCGGCGATGTCGGTCAGCGTGATCTTCTTCACGCCGGGGTTTCGGAGCGATTTGCCTTCCGCGACCTTGCGATTGAAGTCCGTGGTGTTGCGCGCGCCGTTCGCTTCCAGGAGCGCGTAGCGCCGCTCCATCTCCGCCACCGCCCATTTGAGCACCCGCGCCGCTTCCTTGTTGTTGGTGACGACAGGATGTCGCAGGTGAGGCAGGTCCTTGTACATCGAGAGCTCGACCATCTTTGGATCGATCATCAGGAAGCGGAGATCTTCCTTGTGCTGGTACTGGTGGATCAGCGACGTGATGATCGCATTGATCCCGACCGACTTGCCGGTACCGGTCGCGCCGGCTATCAGGAGATGGGGCATCCGCGCCAGGTCGGCGATCACCGGCCGCCCCTCGAGGTCCAGACCAAGCGCGACCGGCAGGAGCCGCTCCTCGCCGGTCCACAGCTCGTCTTCCAGCAGCTCGCGCAACATCACGACCCGCGATTTCGGGTTCGGCACCTCCACGCCGACCATGTCCTTGCCCGGAATCCGCGCGACGCGGATGGACCGGGCGCTCATTTTGAGCGCGAGATCATCGGCCAGTGTCACCAGGCGATTCATCTTGACCCCGGGCCGGAGCCGCACGCCGTATTGCGTCACCACCGGGCCTGTGGTCCGCCCGGCGACGTCGCCTTCCACCTTGAATTCGGCGAGCGTCGCCTCGAGGCGAGTCTGAAGCGAGGCCAGCTCGGATTCGCCCGCGTCGATCGCGCGGGTCGGCGGAGGCTCCAACAGCTCCACCTCCCAGACCCGGCCCAGCTGCTCCTCCGCAGCCGGCTGCCGGCCCTTGGCGGGTTTCCGCGCCGATTTCGGTGCCGTGGCCGGCTGCTCGGAGAGACCAATGGAGCGAGACTCCTTCGGCGACCGGACCTTCGCCGCGCTGCGTTGCGCAGTGTCCGCCCCAGCCTGCCCATCCGCCCACCCGCCCGTCCGACCATCCGATTGCCGCTCCCCCCGCTCCAAGCGCTGTAACGGGTGCCAGGCGAACGTCGCCAACGTGAGGCCGGAGAGCGCAAGGAATCCGAGGAGGAGCGCGCCGGCCGTTCCGACGATCTGCACCGCGGCACGACTCAACAGCGCTGGCACCAGACCGACGGCGCGTGCCTGCCAGCTCATCTCCGCCAGCGGTGGGTCGAACGCGCCGGGCGGCGGCGCCAGCACCGCTCCCAGCACGAATGGCACGAGCACCGTCAGGCCGCTCATGAGCAGGGCCGCCCGTTTCATGTCCAATCGGGGCAGTCGGTCGAAGCCGGCCAGCGCGATCCCGAAGCCCAGCAGCGGAATGCCGGCCGCACCGACGCCGAGCGTTCGCCAGAGCGCGTTGCCCAGGACGTTACCGAGCCAGCCGGTTTGCCCGTGGAGGAGAAGAGCCAGCGTGACGAACAGGCCCGCGATCAGCGCCGCCAGCGCGCCGAACCGCCGGCGTGATTCAGCAGTCATGACGGCTGCAGCTGAGGAGCGATCGTCACCCGCCGTTCGTGGAAATGCGGGAGCACCGGGTAGGCGTCGAGACGTCCGGCGTCGGCGACGTCGGCCTGGAAACCGAGCCGGGCTAGTTCACGGCCAGCCCGGCTGCGGCGGAGGGGCCGGGTCCAATCATCCCCGTAGCGGCGGACCAGATCCAGGCTCGCGAGCGCGGCATCGTTCAGCCGGATACCCTTCCGCGGCGCCGGGCGGCCCAGGGCCGCGACCGCCAGCCGTCCGGCGCAGTAGGCGTCGTCCAGGCCGAACGCGATCTCGCGGCCGGCGCACAGAATGAGCACGTCGCGCTCGCGCTCGAGGTACTCGCGCGCCCGCTCGCCCGCCACGCTCAGGTTGGCAGCCGACGCGGGGTAGACCGCCGCGGCGCCTTGTGCCGCCAGCAGCGCCTTCGTCCCATTGGTTGTCGTGACCACGATCGTCTTGCCCCGCACCGCCGTTTCCGTCATCTCGAGCGGGCTGTTCCCGAGCGCGAACCCGGGAATCCGGAGGCAGTTCTTTTCGCCCGCGAGCAGCACGTCCGCGCTTCCGATGGTCTGCGCCAGGCGGAGGGCTTCTTCGGTCGAGGCCACCGGAATGAGGGCCTTGGCGCCGTGATGCAGCGCCGCGCTCATGGTGGTCGTGGCGCGGAGAATGTCGATCACGAACACCGCGCGGCCCTGGACGTCCGCGCCGCTCAAACCCAGCGGGGCAAATGCGACGTCGAGCCTCATGCTGGAGGCTGCAGTAGATGGGCCTCCCGCTCCAGGAAGCGCGTGTCGACCTGGCCGGCGACGAAAGCGGGATGGCGGATGACCCGCGCGAGGAACGGGATCGTGGTGGTGATGCCCTCGAGAATGAAGCTGTCGAGCGCCTGCCCCATGCGCGCCAGCGCTTCTTCGCGGTCATTGCCGTGCACGATGACCTTCGCCAGCAAGGAATCGTAGTACGGCGGTACGGTGTAACCCGCGTACACATGGGTGTCGACCCGCACGCCCGGCCCGCCGGGGGGGTGGTAGGCCGTGATGAGCCCCGGCGACGGCTGAAAACCGCGGTACGGATCCTCGGCGTTGATCCGGCACTCGATGGCATGGCCACGCAGACGCGTGCCGTCGCCCCGGTAGCTGATCGGCTCCCCCGATGCCACCCGGATCTGCTCCTTCACCAGATCGAAGCTCGTCACCATCTCGGTGACCGGGTGCTCGACCTGGATTCGGGTGTTCATCTCCATGAAGTAAAAGCTGCCGTCCTGATCGAGCAGGAACTCGAGCGTGCCCGCGCCCTGATACTCGATCCGCGAGGCCAGCGCGACCGCGGCCTCGCCCATGCGCCGCCGGAGGTCGGGCGTGAGGGCCGGGCTGGGGCTCTCCTCGATGAGCTTCTGGTGGCGCCGCTGCACCGAGCAGTCGCGCTCGCCGAGATGGACGACTTTTCCAAGGCTGTCGCCCATGACCTGGACCTCGACGTGACGCGGATGCTCGAGATAGCGCTCCACGTAGACGGCACCGTTCCCGAACGCGGCCAGGGCTTCGTTCTGCGCCAGCCCGAAGAGCTGCGCGAACTGTTCCGCGTCGTGCGCGATCCGCATTCCCTTCCCGCCCCCTCCAGCGGTCGCCTTGATGATGACCGGGAAATGGATGCTTTCCGCGAACGCGAGGGCCTCATCGGGGTCGTCGATGGTGCCGGGCGAGCCCGGGACGGTCGCGACGCCGGCCTCCGCGGCCAGGCGGCGTGCCGTCGCCTTGTCGCCCATCTGGCGGATCTGCTCACCGGTGGGGCCGATGAACGTGATGTTCGAGGCGCGGCAGGTGTCGGCGAACTCCGCGTTCTCGGCGAGAAACCCGTAGCCGGGGTGGATCGCGTCCGCGCCGGTGATCTCGGCGGCGGCGATGAGTGCTGGAATCTTCAGGTAGGATGCCCGCCCCGGCGCCGGACCGATGCAGACGTCATCGTCGGCGAACCGCACGTGCAGCGACTCGCGGTCGGCCTCGCTGTAGACGGCCACTGTCTCGAGCCCGAGTTCCCGGCAGGCGCGGATCACCCGCAGGGCGATCTCCCCGCGGTTGGCGACGAGCACCTTCTTGACCATCTACGGCGTCAGGTCCAGGGAGCGGGAGAGGTCTTCCTTCCCGGTGACCTCGCTGAAGGTCCGGTCGGACGCCGAGTCGACCCCGGATGCCCGCAGGGCGAACTCGCTCGGATTGGTCGAGAAGAACAGGGCACTCTCGTACGTGACCATGCCCTCCTTATACCACTTCATGAGCGACTGGTCGAACGACTGCATGCCGTAGGAGACGGTGCCCTCGGCGATCAGGTCGGGGATGTTGAGCGCCTTCTCGATGTCCCGGATGTTCTCCGCCACGGCGGCAGTGTTGATCAACACCTCGGCCGCCGGCACGCGCCCACGGCCGTCCTTCCGCGGCACCAGTCGGAGACACACAACGGCGGCCAGCGCGGTGGAGAGCAGCGAGCGGATCTCCTGGTGCTGGTAAGGGGGGTAGAAGGAGATCACCCGGTTGATCGTCTGGGTGGCGTCCGTGGTGTGAAGCGTCGAGAAGACGAGGTGCCCGGTATCCGCGGCCTTGAGCGCGGTATCCAGCGTCTCGGCATCGCGGATCTCGCCGATGAGGATCACGTCCGGGTCCTGCCGCAGCACATGCCGCAGTGCCGACCCGAACGAGAGCGTGTCGCTTCCCACCTCGCGCTGGGAGATGTTCGCATGTACGTCGCGATGCAGGAACTCAATGGGGTCCTCGATCGTGATCACGTTGACCCGCCGGTGCTGGTTCACGTGATTGATCATCGAAGCGAGCGCGGTGGACTTCCCCGAGCCGGTGATGCCGGTGACCAGCACCAACCCGCGGGGCTTCATCGAGATGTCTTCGAGGATCTCCGGGAGGTGCAGCTCGCGGACGGTCTTTACCTCGTAGGGGATGGCGCGGAACGCGAATGCCAGCGTCCCCCGTTGCTGATAGATGTTGGTGCGGAACCGCCCGACGCCTGGCACGCCGATGGCAAAGTCCGCCTCCTTCTTCTCGGCGAACTCCTTGACCTGGCGTGGTGTCATCACCTGTTCCGCCAGCAGTTTCAAGTCCTCAGGCTTCAGCGGCGACATCTCGAGCGTGCTAAGGTCGCCATTCACCCGGACGGTGGGCGGCCGGCCGACCTTGAGCAACAGGTCGGAGCCGTTGCGCTGGATCATCTGCGCGATGGCCTGCTTGAAGTTGAACGGCGGCGCTGCGCCGGCCCCGGTCGACTCAGCCATTCGGATCCACCTTGTAGAGCACCTGCCCGAACTCCACCGGCTGGGCGTCTTCGACGCAGACTTCGCGGACCACGCCGGCGATCTCCGCCTCGATCTCATTCATGATCTTCATTGCTTCGATGATGCACACCGTTTGGCCCGGCGTGATTCGGGTGCCGGTTGTCACGTAGGGCTCGGCGCCGGGTTCGGGCGCGCGATAGAACGTTCCGACCATGGGCGACCGAATGTCCTTGAGGGCGCCCGCGGTGGCCGCCACCGGGACGGCACTCACGCCCCCCGACACGGCGGGAGCCACCGCGTGGGTGCTCGGCGGTAGGGCATGCGCCAGCGGCGCCGAATAGGGCAGCGACCCGGGCGCGGGCCCGGCCTGCGGGGTGCGGGTGATCACGACACCGGTGCCGAACCAGCCTTTGATCTCGATCGAGCCGATCTCGGGCGACTCCCGCAGCAGCTGCGCCAGCCGCCGGACGTCCTTCAGGTCGATCGATTTGATCCCCGGAACCGTCTGAAGCAGCTCCGCAAGCTCATGCATTTCCTGAGGGGTCATAGGAGGTCGGTTAGAGAGCGTCCGGGCCGACAGGCTCACGTCAGCTCCAGCAGCTCGGTCCGGTTGTCGGAGAGACATTCCGGTCCATCCGGGCCGAGATAGACGTCGTCTTCCAGACGAACCCCGCCCCAGCCTGGAAGATAGATCCCCGGCTCCACGGTGACTACGGCATGGGCCGGGAGCGGCGCGTCGGCGGTGGGCGCGAGTCGCGGCGCCTCATGCACTTCGAGTCCGAGCCCGTGACCGAGAGAGTGTCCGAACGCGTTGGCGTACCCCCGCGCCTCGATCACCTCGCGCGCAAGTGCGTCCGCATCGCGTCCGCTCATCTCCGGCCTCAGGTTCGCGAGCGCGCGCCCCTGCGCCGACCGCACCAGTTCGTAGACCGCTCGTTGGCGTTCGTCGGCTCGCGCGCCGACGATCACCGTGCGGGTCAGGTCCGCGCAGTACCCGTCGACCTGCGCGCCGAAATCCAGCAGCAGCCACTCGCCGCGGGCGACCGCCCGTGGGCTGGTGCGGGCATGGGGTAACGCGGCTCGCGGGCCCGACGCGACCATGGTGGGAAACGGATGCCACTCGCTCCCACGCCGTCGCAAGGCCGCCTCGAGCGTTGACCCGATCTCCAGCTCGGTCTGTCCCGCTCGCACGCTGGGCAACACCTCGGCGAGCGCTTCCTGCGCCAGGTGAGCCGCCGATCGGATCGCCGCGACCTCGCCCGGATCCTTTCGCGCCCGAAGACGCTCCACCAGCTCGGTGGTCGGCTGAACCCGGCCCGTGGTCGCCTCCCGGACCCGCTCCGCGTCGCGGACGCTCAGCGCGTGCGCCTCGATGCCGAGCACGGGGGGCGGCGCCCCGGCGAGCAACTTCGCCAGACGCTGCCACACGCTCGTCTGGTCGATTTCAACGCGCGCGGCCGACCCCGCTTCCTGCGGGGCCTGCATCGCGTACCGGAAATCGGTGATCAGTACGCACTCGGCGGAACGGACGAGCAGCAGCCCGGCCGAGCCGGTGAAGCCAGTCAAATAGCGGATGTTCGCGAGGTACGTGACCAGCAGTGCGTCGAGGCCCTCGCGACCCATCGCCGTCCGGAGCGCGTCTTGTCGCTCGCGGCGGAGGTCAGGCCGCACGCAGTCGATCGACCAGCGCGTGAAGCGCCAGGATGTAGCTCTGGGCGCCGAATCCCGTGACCATCCCCACGGCGAGATCGGCAAGCACCGACTGCCGCCGTTCCGGCTCCCGCGCGAAGATATTCGACAGATGGAGCTCGACGAACGGCACGCGGACCGCCAAGACTGCGTCGCGCAGCGAGAGACTCGAATGGGTGAGCGCCGCCGCGTTGATGAGCGCGCCGTCCACCCGCCCCCGCAGTTGCTGCACGGCCTCGATCAGCTCGCCTTCGTGATTGCTCTGGATCCACTCGATGTCGGCACCGAGGCGGGCCGCCTCGCCGCGGACCATCTGCTCGATTTCGCTCAGCGTCGTGCGCCCGTAAATCTCGGGTTCGCGGGTCCCCAGAAGATTGAGATTGGGACCGTTCAGCACGGCAATGCGCATTCAGCGCTTGAGGCCCTGGAGCCAGGTATGGAACTGGTCGAGATCGTCGTCGTGCTTGACCCGGCGTGGCGCCCGCGTGGGGGCCGTCGGCGCCGGTGCCGGAACCTGCGCGCCGGCGAAGAAGTCGTCGAAGGACACTGCCGCTCCTCCGGTGGCCCCGGGCGGCGCCTCCGCGCCCACCGGTGGCACCGCGGGCGCCATAGCCGGCGGATCCTCGCCAAAAACCGAGCCGAGTGAGAGCGGTTCTTCTGCGGGGCGGGTGGCGGGCGCGGTTTCCGGACTCAGCTCGACCCCGCCGAACCCGTCGCCGGATCCAGCCGGACCGCTGGCTGGTCGGGCGGCGAGAAGAGCCGAGAAAAAGCTGCCGAGCGATTGACCGCCGGTGTCTCGCGCGAGGAAGGAGGGCCGCGGGGGTGGCGCGGCGAGTGCTGCGCGCCGGGCTTCAAGCTCCGCTACCCGCTCGCGCAGCCGTTCCGACCCGGGATCTCGACTGGAAAGCTCCCGATACACCGCGAGCGCTTCGACCACGTGTCCCTGCCGGAGGAAAACCTGCGCCATCGTCTCGGTGACCACGAGATCGGGTTCCGCGGTATCGGGCTCGACCGACTGCGCCGCGGCGGGCTCACCTGCCGGTAGGAGATCCGCCGCAGGCACCTCGTACGCCTGGTACCCCAGCGGCGGCGCGGAGGGCGGAGCAGGCTCAGGTTCGTCCCCGCTGTCGGACGCCGGCTCGCCGTTATCGCCGCATGTCGGTTCCAACGGCAGCTGCGGCTCCAGCTCTCCGGCCCCATCCTCCGTGACGCCGGACGACTCCGCATCGGCGGACCTGAGGTCGTGCGCGGCGTCCGGGGTTTGGAACTCGGTTCCACCCGACGGATTGAGCACGATCTCTTCGGCTCGCTCGAAGCGGAAACCGTCGGCCTCAGTCCCGGTGGATGGTGGGGTGAAGGGCGGATCGTCCTGCGTGAAGCCGACCCGCGGCGACGGTGGCGCCGCTCGATCCCCGTCGTCGGCGTCCGCCGGAAACGGCTCGAAAGAATCCGAGCCCTCGCCGGAATCGGCAACTGGGGCGGGCTCACGCGCGAACTCGCTGTCGCCGGAGCTCCCCCACCCAGTCCGACCGGCTTCCGAGGGTTCGCTGTAGTCCGACCCGGCGATATGGTCGGCGATGGAAGGGAATGGATCGGAGGAGAGGGGCGGCGAGAATGTCTGCGGGTCGGGCGCCAGGATCGTGGGAGGCGGTGGCATCTCGGGCTCCCGCTCCACCGAAAGCTCGTCACTCGGCACTACCCCGGCGACACCATCGAGCGGTCCGGCCCGCCCTCCTGTGGCCGGCTCGACCTCCTCGCCCGCCAAGGCGGCGGGAGTGTCGATGTGAGGCGACAGACTCTGGACCGTGCGGATGCGGACCAGCTGATCGCGGGCCTCGTCATTACTGCGGTCGATGGCCAACAACGTCTCGAGCCATCGCTCCGCCTCTTGCGGGCGCGAGAGCCGCTCCGCGATGTCCGCCAGAGCCTTGAGGGCGATCACGTTCTCGCCGTCCAGCGTCAACACGCGCGCAAAAGCGGTCTCCGCCGCCTCGAGATCGTTCAAATCCCAGTGGCAACGGCCCAGGACGATGTTCGCGGGGATGTAATCCGGATGGCGCTCCAGGCCGGGGACCAGAATCTCGAGGGCCCGGCGGGCGTCCTTCTGTTTCCGGTATGCCTCGGCCAGGGGCGCGAAGGTCAGCCCCTGCGGATTGTCGCGCCAACGGCTTTCGAGTTTGGCGATCTCGCTCGTGGACATCGCGGTCCGTGGCTCGCTTGTTTATGGCGCTGGAGAAACGGCTAAGTCGTTGTGGGACTTCATCAGACAGTAGCGACTGGGCACCGGCCTGTCAACTGTCGAAACGCGATTTTACGCTTGAGGTTTCCTGTTGTCCCACTTAGTCTTATGACTCTTTTCCCGTCCAGTCGCGAAGGCTCCGGATTCCATCATGATCAAGTTCGTGCGCGGTATCGCGGGTAAGGTGGCAGGCGGCGTCTTTGCCGTCCTGATGCTCGTGTTCATGCTCACCAGCGTGGATTGGGGCAATCTCACCGCCTCCCGAAACGTGGGATCGGTCAACGGCGAGGCGATCGACGCGCGGGTGTACGAGACCGAGGTGCAGCGAGTCATTGATACCCGACAGCGGCAGTCGCCCGCAAGCTTCGGACTGGACGACTACGACGCCATCCGGAACGAGGTCTGGAACGAATTCGTGACCGAGAAACTGCTGCGCGACGAGTATGCCCGGCGCAGCATCCAAGTCTCCGATGACGAGATCTTCGAGGCCATTCGCACGAGCCCGCTGCCCGAGTTCTACCGGCTGCCCGAGTTTCAGACCGATAGTCAGTTCGATCTGGCCAAGTATCAGAAATGGCTGGGGTCGAGCGTTGCGCAGCAGTTCGTCCCCGCGTTGGAGGCACAGTATCGGACCCAGATCGAGCGGGCGAAGCTAGTGCGAGGGATCACGTCCGACGTGTATCTGTCGGATGCCGCGTTGTGGGAGCGGTACCGCGACGAGAACGAGAAGGTCAAGATCGGGCTCGCGGCTATCGTCCCGCGCGAGGCGGTCCCCGATTCAGCCGTGACCGCGAGCGACCGGGAGATCGCCGAGTACTATCGCACCCATCGCGCGGACCTTGACCGCCCCAAGACGGTCTATTCCAGCTTCGTGGCCATTCCCCGCTTCGCCAACGGCACCGACTCCGCCGCGGCGCGGGGCCGGGCGGACTCGTTGCGGAAGGAAATTCTGGCAGGCCGTCCGTTCGACGAGGTCGCCAAGCTGGAATCGGCCGATACGGTCTCCGGCCGCCAAGGGGGCGATCTCGGCGAATGGACCCGGGGTTCCTTCGACCCAGCGTTCGACTCCGCCGCGTTCGCGATGCCGCGCAAGAAGCTGTCGGAGCCCGTGCTCACGCAGTTCGGCTACCATCTTATCGAAGTGCTGAGCCGGAAGGGCACCAAGGCGAAGGCCCGCCACATTCTGGTGCCGATCGAGGTCACCGGCGCTCATCGCGAGCGTCTCGACGCCCAGGCCGACTCCCTCGAGCGGCTTGCGGCGGAGCAGACCGACCCCGCCGCGCTCGACACCGTGGCCCGCGCACTCAAGCTCGAGATCAGGAAGGCGCAGCCGTTGCGGGTCGGCGAAAAGATGCGGGTCGGCGTCCTCACGCTGCCCGATGCCGGCGTGTGGGCCGGACGGGCCAAGCCAGGCGAGATCAGCCCGATCATCGAGACGCCGGTAGCGATGTATCTGTTCCGAGTTGATAGCATCGCCGAGGGCGGGATTCCGCCCCTGTCGCGAATTCGCGATGAAGTGGCGCAGCGGGTGCGCGACGAGAAGAAGGGCACGGCCGCCAAGGAGATCGCGTCGCGGCTGCTGGCGCGGGTGAAGGCGGGCGCCACGCTCAACGCCGCCGCCGACTCGCTCAAGCTTCCGTTCGACGTGTTCGGCCCGTTCACCAGGATCAATTCGCCGCTCTCCAGCCCCGTGGTGGTAGGGGCGGCGTTCGGCATCGATTCCGGAAAGGTCAGCGGAATCATCGAGACCAAGGACGGGCTTTACGTGCTGGAAGTGTTATCACATGCGGCGGCCGACTCGGCCGTGT
>DASSUE010000482.1:0-3695 GCA_035707305.1 Gemmatimonadales bacterium | reverse complement strand
GATCTTTGGCGCCGCGACGACCGACGCCTCCGATGACTACATCGAGAGTCGGTCAGCCGGCGGGTTCATCGAACAGCAGATGAGCTTCCGCGACCAGTTGTTCCTGACCGCCGGTCTCCGGCTGGACGACAACAGCGCGTTCGGCCGCAACTTCAACACCCGGCCGCTGCCGAAGTTCAGCGCTTCCTGGCTCGCGCGTGACGACCAAGCCGCAGGGTTCCTCAATACCTTCCGGCTTCGTGCCGCCTACGGCCAATCGACCCAGCAACCGGGAAGCGTTGATGCGCTGCGGTTCTATGCCCAGGCAGCGGTGCGGAAGGATGCAACGTCGGGCAGCGGCGTGACACTCGCCAATCTCGGCAACGCGGACCTCAAACCGGAGCTTTCCCAGGAGTTCGAGGGCGGGTTCGACGCGGCCCTGTTCCGCGGGAAGGTGACGTTCGAAGCGACGTTCTTCTACAAGCAGACCCGCGATGCGCTCATCGAACGCGAGATAGTCCCGTCGGCCGGGGCGACGACCACCCAGTTCTTCAATCTCGGCAAGGTCTCGAACAAGGGCGTCGAGCTCCGGCTCGACAGTCGGATCATCGACACGCCTGGCTTTGCGTGGGACCTGACCGTGAGCGGATCGTTCTCCAGCAACAATCTCGACGAGCTGGGCGAAGGCGTGGAGCCGATCACCTTGGGCTTCTTCCAGCGACACGTGCAGGAGTACCCGCTGGGCGGGTTCTGGGATCGGCGGCTCATCTCCTTCGAGGACGCCAACGCCAACAACGTGATCGAGCCGGGGGAATACGTGCTCAGTGATACGGCGGAATTTGCCGGGCCGGCCATCCCGACCCGCGAGTTCGGGGTGAGCACCGGGCTGTCCTTCTTCAAAGATCTCGTCCGCCTTGGCGCGCTGGTGGACTATCGTGGTGGCCATATCGTGGACAATGACACCGATTCGTTCCGCTGTAATGGGGGACCGGTCTATTGTCGGGGGCTGGTTGACCCGACCGCGTCGCTGGACATGCAGGCGAAGGCCGCCGCAGCCACGTACGGCGATGATTTCGGTATCACGGAGTGGGGCTTCTTTGAGCCGGGCTGGTTCGTGAAGCTTCGAGAATTGTCCCTGACCTTCAATGCGCCCCCCAGAATCGCGCGGGCGCTTGGCGCCGGCCGCGCCAGCGTCACGCTCAGCGGTCGCAATCTCTGGACCATCGACGACTACTCGGGCATCGACCCGGAGGTGAACGGCTTCGGTCAGGGAAGAGAAGGTGGGAGCAACTTCTCCAGCGTCGACTTCTTCTCGCAGCCCCAAGTGCGTCACTGGGTCATGCGGGTCAACCTCGGCTTCTAACCGGGAGACCACAGCCATGCGCACGATCTTTCACCGGCGCGCTCCCGCCCTACTCGGCGTGGTCCTGTGGGGGTTCAGTCTCGGCGGGTGCGGCATCGTCGACACCCAGCAACCGAACATCGTCGCCGAAGACAACCTCAACACTCCGGCCGGCGCCGCCACGCGTCGCCTCGGCGCCATCAGCACGTTCACGCTCGCGAAGGACGGTGACTTTAACCCCGTGGCTATTCCCGGCAGTGAGGACACCTTCAACGACAACTCCGACGGCTACATCCTTTCGAGCGGTATTCTCGCGGACGAATTCGTCAACCCCGGATTCATCCCGAGCCGAACTGAAATCGACCTCCGCTTCACCCAGCCGACCACGGCGGGCCTCGCTGAGCTGTTCCAGTCGATGCACCGCGCCCGGTCCCAGGCCGAGGATGCCGCCGCGGCACTGCAGGAATTTGGCACCGACCCCGATACCGATACGGGAATCCCTGAAATGCTGTCGATTGCCGGGCTCATCTACACCATGCTCGGTGAGGGATTCTGCTCCGGCGTACCTGTCAGTCGAATCGTGGCCGACACCATCCAGTACGGCCAGCAGCTCACGACGGCGCAGATCTTCGACACGGCCGTCGTGCGATTCAACGCGGCGCTCGCGCATCCGAGCATCGCGCCGGGCGATCCGATCCATTCACTCGCGTCGGTCGGGCTGGGGCGCGCCCTGCTCAACCTCGGGGACTACGCAGGCGCCGCGGCGGCAGTACAGACCGTGCCGCCCGAGTTCGTGTATGAAACCGAGCACGCCACGACCCCGGCCGCCCTCCACAACGGCCTGAGCGAGGCATTCATCAACGGAAACTTCGGCGTGTTCGACCAGGAGGGCGGAAACGGGCTCGACTTCGTCTCGGCCGAGGACATCCGGGTGCAAGGCGATTCGGGGATCGGTACCGACGGGATCACCGAGTCATGGTTCCCCAGCAAGTACCCGAATCTCGACTCGTCGGTGCCGACGGCCGACTACACCGAGGCGCAGCTGATCATCTCCGAGAGCGAGCTGCGGGCGGGCTCATTCGGCCCGATGACGGACCGCCTGAACGCACTGCGGGACGCGGTCGGCCTCGACCCGCTCGCGATCCCGGGCGATGCCACTGCTGCGACTGACCTGCTGTTCCGCGAGCGGGCTTTCTGGCTCTTCGCGACGGGGCATCGGCTGGGCGATCTCCGCCGCCTCATCCGGCAATACGGACGTGACGCGGAGAGCGTCTTCCCGACGGGTGACTATTTCAAGGCGGGGCAGACGTATTCGGATCAGGTCAATTTGCCGCTGCCGCGGCGGGAGACAAACAACCCGAATGTGCAGGGGTGCCTGGATCGGAATGCGTAAGGGATAGGCGGAAGAACGGGCGAGGGCGGGTGTATTCGCGCCTATTCTCGCCCATTCTCACGCGGTGTCTCGCCTGTTCCTGCCTGTTCTCGTCTGTCCTCGCCGGTTTTCAAGAATCTGTCGTACCACGCCACGTAGCGATCCAAACGGTCACGGACGAAGCTGGGACGATCGATGCCGTGGTACTCACCCGGATAGATCACGAGCATCGTCTCCCGCCCCAGACTTCGGAGCGCCTGATACATCTGCTCCGAGTTGAGCAGCGGGACGTTGAAATCCTTCTCGCCGCACATGAAGAGCGTCGGCGTCACGATCCGGTCCGCCTTGAGAAAGGGGAACGACAGCTTGAGCCAGGTCTTGGTGCTCTCCCACGGTCGCCCGAGCTCCGTCTCGTATTCCCTCACATATTGATCGGTCCCGTAGCCCGCGAGCACGTTCGAGATCCCGGCGCCGCTGGTGGCCGCCTTGAACCGCGGGTCCTGGGCGATCACGTAGTTCGTGAGAATCCCACCGTAACTCCATCCGCCCACGCCAAGGCGGTTGGGATCTGCGATTCCCTGCGCCAGCGCCCAGTCCACCGCCGCGATCACGTCCTGCGCGTCCTTGTTGCCCCAGTCGGCGTAGATCGCGGTCGAGAACGCCTCCCCGCGGCCCGAGCTGCCGCGCGGGTTGACCGCCAGCACCACGTAACCCTGCCCCGCCAGCGTCTGGATCTGATCGTCGAACTCGTGCTGGAACTGCGACACTGGCCCGCCATGGATCCGCAGAATGGTCGGATAGCGGTGCCCGGGCGTGTGTCCCGGCGGCTTGACCATGAATCCGTTCACCACGGTGCCGTCCCGGCTCTTGAACGAGATCTCTTCGGTGGTCCCCAGCTCCACCTCCGCCAGCCAATCCGCGTTGTGGCGGGAAAGCTGCCGCAGGTTGCCGCCCTGCTCGACAGCGTACACCTCGGCCGGCGCGTCGGCGGTGGCGGCGAGC
>DASSUE010000481.1:0-5920 GCA_035707305.1 Gemmatimonadales bacterium | reverse complement strand
TGGCCGAGCGAAGCCTGGCCGAGCTCCCGCGGGGAACCGAGACGATACTTGTGGCCGAGGACGACGCCGTCGTGCGGTTGCTGGCGGTTCGAACCTTACGAGAGGCGGGATACACCGTGCTAGAGGCCGACACCGCCGCGGCGGGCCTGGCGCTGGCGGCCGCACACCCCGGCCCGATCCACCTGCTGCTTACCGACGTCGTGATGCCGGGCGGCAGCGGCCGAGACCTGGCCGAGGCACTTCTGCCGCGCTGGCCCCATCTCCGGGTGATCTTCATGTCGGGATACACCTCCGACGTCGTCCTTCGGCGGGGGGTGGTCGAGGAGTCCGTTCGCTTCTTGGCCAAGCCGTTTTCGCCATTGGCGTTAGCGCACGCGGTCCGCCGCGAGCTCGACACTCGCC
The DNA here is from genome assembly GCA_035707305.1 of Gemmatimonadales bacterium. Classification (GTDB taxonomy): domain Bacteria; phylum Gemmatimonadota; class Gemmatimonadetes; order Gemmatimonadales; family GWC2-71-9; genus DASQPE01. The sequence goes on along the minus strand of DASSUE010000481.1, from coordinate 5,518 downwards.
CCAGCCGGGAGCGGCCGAGCCGTTCTGGTTGACGCACGCCACTCTGCTCAACATTGTTGCCGATCCTGCACTTAGAGCGCCACTGATGAGATCAGAGCGGCCCCGATTTGCATGAGTGCACCTAATCTTGTGCAGTTTCTGCACGAAGTCGTGTGCGCTCCTATTGCGGGATCGGGGTTCCGGCGATAACCTAGTGGTGAAAGTGGGATGACAGTTTCGTCGGGTCCCCCCCTCACCCTCAACGAAGGAAACGAACCGGTGCCGACTTTCTTCCTGCCCCTGCTCCAGGAGGCCGCGCCGCCCGCCGTCGTGCCGGCCGACACCGCCTGGATGCTCGTGGCAACAGCGCTCGTGCTGCTCATGACCCCCGCGCTCGGCTTTTTCTACGGCGGCCTCGTCCGCTCGAAGAATTCGCTGAACACGATGATGATGAGCTACGCGGCGCTCGGCGCCGTCGGTGTGCTGTGGGCCGCGATCGCGTACAGTCTCGCATTCGCCGAAGGCACTCCCCTTCTCGGTGCCCTGACCAACCTGGGGTTGGCCGGAGTCGGCCTCGAAGCCAAGGGCACCATCCCTCACGTGTTGTTCATGGCTTATCAGGGCACCTTCGCCATCATCACGGCCGCCCTGATCTCGGGCGCGGTGGTCGAACGGATGAGATTCGGCCCCTACCTGGCGTTCATCGTGCTGTGGACCCTGCTGGTTTACGCGCCCGTGGCGCACTGGGTATGGGGTGGTGGGTTCCTGATGACCAGAGGCGTGCTGGACTTCGCGGGTGGCACCGTCGTGCACATCAACGCCGGGGTCTCGGCCCTAGTGGCCGCCACCGTACTCGGGGCCCGCAAGGACTACGGACGCCAGGCTATCGTGCCGCACAACGTCCCCTTCACCTTGCTGGGGGCCGGGCTCCTGTGGTTCGGCTGGTTCGGATTCAACGGCGGGAGTGCGCTGGCGGCCGGTGAGCTCGCGGCCCTCGCGTTCACGAACACCTTCCTGGCGCCGATGGCGACGCTGGTGGTGTGGGTGCTCCTGGACTACTTCCGGACCCGGCACGCGACCGCCGTCGGGTGCGCTACCGGCATCGTCGTGGGTCTCGTCGCGATCACGCCGGCAGCGGGGTTTGTGAGCCCCGCCGGCGCGCTAGCGCTGGGCGCCATCGCCGCTGTTCCGAGCTATTTCGTGATTGTGCTCCGCTCCCGTACCCGCCTGGACGACTCACTCGATGTCTTCGCCGGCCATGGGATCGGCGGCATCACGGGTGCGCTGCTCACCGGTGTCTTCGCGCAGAAGGCGTGGAATGCGGCCGGCAACGACGGTCTCCTGGCGGGCAATCCGGGTCAGCTCGGCGTGCAGGCGCTCGGCGTGGCCACCGCCATTCTCTACGCCGGCGTCGCTACGTTCGTCATTCTCAAATTGATCGCGCTCCTGGCCCCGCTCCGGGCTGCCGAGCGGACCGAAGGTATGGGCATGGACGTGTCGCAGCACGGCGAGGAAGCGTACTCGAGCGGCGAAGGCTCCATTCTCGTTATGCCCGACGTAGTCGCGTCGCCGACGCCCGCGGCCGCGCTCGCTCCGCAGACCGCCACTCGCTGATCGGGAGACGATACCGTGAAACTCATCATCGCGATCATCCGACCGGAGAAGCTCAACGGAGTGCTGGAGGCGTTGTACCGGGCCGAGGTGCGAGGCTTGACCGTGACCCGGGTCATGGGGCACGGCGGCGAAACCGAGCACGTCGAGACTTACCGAGGCACGACGGTGAAGGTGGCGTTGCAAGAGAAGGTGCGACTCGAGATCGGCGTCTCCGACTCGTTCGTCGACGTCACGATCCGCGCGATCCTGGGCTCCGCCCATTCAGGTGAGGTCGGAGACGGCAAAGTTTTCGTGCTGGATGTGGAGCAGGTGCACCGGATACGGACCGGGGAACGAGATGAGGCAGCCGTTACGCCCGCCATCCCGGCAGCCGTGTAAAGCGCACTGCGAACCTCCACCTCGAAGGAACCCCGGGGCCAGCTGGCCCCGGTTTTCTTGAACACCCGACGAGCGAGTTGTGGCTGCAGAGGCCATGTGGCGTGGATCACGGAATGGGCGTGATCATGCTGCCATCGTGCAGTAACTGTGCATCTTTGAGTTGCTGCTACTTACGATGCCTGACCCGCACGACCCCCGACCGCCCTTTCCTGGCACCACGACCGCGTTGGTGGTCGATGATGTCGGTATTGTCCGCCGGCTGGCGTTTCGGCTGTTGTCGGAAGCCGGCCTACGAGTCTTCGAGGCCGCCACGGCTGTCGAAGCGCTGGAAGTTCTGGAAATGGCCCGGGGCCGCATTGATCTGGTGTTGGTCGACGTCATCCTGGGCGAGATCAACGGGGTGGATTTCGTGCGGCTGATTCGCGAGCGATGGGCGGGTCCGCGGATCGTATTCATGTCGGCCCATCCCGCCGAGGTGTTGGTGCGCGAGGGGCTCGACAATCCCAACGTGTTGTTCCTTGCCAAGCCGTTCACCCGCGATGAGCTCCTGCAGGTAATCCGGCGGGCGCTGCGTCGGAGTCCGGTCACGAGTGAGGTGCGGCGGCCGAACGAGATCTGACGCGAGTTCAATGCTCCGAGTAGCCGCGCGCGAGCTCGAGCGCGGCCTCCACCAACCCTCTCCCTGCCGCATACTGCTCCCGTGCGCGAGCGACGACCTCGCCGCTCAGCGGCTGCGATGAGAGTTCCCCCTCATTCGGGACACCGTTGAGAACGGCCTCGACACGGGCGCGCAGCTCGGCCGCCTGAAGCGGCTTCGCGAGACATCGCTGTGGCAATGCAGGAACTCCTACGGCGCGGGCGCGGCCCATACAGAGCACGGGGAGTTCGGGCCGAAACAAGCGAAGGGCCTCGACGACGACTGCACCCGGGACGCCACGCAAGGTCAGATCCGTGAGTACGAGAGCGAAGCTCTCGGGGAGTCGCTGCACGAGTTCGAGCCCCACAAGGCCGGTCGCTGCGTGAACGACGTCGAACCCAAGTGCGCCCAGCAGCCTCCGAGTCTCACGGCGGCTGTCGGGTTCATCGTCGATCACGAGTGCCAATCCCCGGCCCGACCCGAATTCCATTGACGCGACTCCTGAGCAAACGGACGGGTCAAAGTGGAGGCGCGGGGGTGCATCCTTCTGCGTTGGTGGTCACGCAGGGCATTGGCTCAGGCGTCACATCGGCGGGCAGGACGCGGCCCGGAGTCGCATGTGGCGAGATCGCAGCGCAAATACATACACGTGACATATATAATAACGCCGTTAACCTTTTGACGAGACTCCAGCAAGCAGCCTCGGTCATTCGTCCCGTATCAGCCCGCGAATCAATGCCGACACCCCCACCGCGCCAAACCCTCGGGCCTGACGTACTGGCATGTGCGGCATCGCAAGCGCTAGCGCGACCGTGCCATGGGTCTGGGCCCACAGCGCGTTCCCGATCGCGAGGGAATCCTTCGAAACGGTGCGGCCGGTCGCTACCGCGGATTCGACCGCCGCCCGGAGCACGCCGAAGCTGTCCATTCGGGTGGCTCGATCCGCTTGCCGGCGCCAGAGGAGCTCGGGGCGCTCCAGGAACATGACCCGGTAGAAGACCGGGTTCTCGAGACCGAAGTCAATGTAGGCCATGCCTATCGCGGCAAGCCGCTGGAACGGATCATCCTCGGGGCGGTCGGCGGCACTGAGCTTGGCCGTGAGGGATCGAAACGCCTGGTCGGTAACGGCGTACAGCAGCGCGTCCTTGTCCGTGAAGTGACGGTAGATCGTGGTGGCGGTGTATCCCACCCGCTCGGCCACTCGGCGGAGCGAAAACGAATCCGAACCCGATTCCAGCAGCTCCCCGGCGGCGGCGAGGATGGCATCCCGGGCGGACAGCCTGGCCGAGTCGCGTCGGGCGCGACTTGCCTGTCGGACCCGTTGATTCAGCGTAGGGGACGTGGCCTTCGCAGTTTTCATGGCTAATAATTAGGAACATTGTTACGTAAAGTGTTGCCCAAATAGGGCTGGCGGGCAACCCCCAACCCGGGCGCGACCATCCCGGCCGGTCGCGCATTGATCCCGGGACACGATCAGTCATCGCGCGCCAGCGCCGCACAGGGAGAGCATCTGAGCATGTCCGGACGCACTACGAGTCGCTTCGCCGTTGGCGGTCTCGCCGCCGGCGCATTCGCCACCGGCCTGCTGTTCGCCGGTATCTTCGAGCTTCCTCACCGTTCGACCGCGCAGGAACCACGGCCCGCTACGGCCATGGCCGGACCGCCTCCCAGCCGTCCTGCCACCACCAATCCGTCGTCGACAGCCGGGCTGTACGACCTCAGCGAGGCGTTCGCCTCGGTGGCGGAACGGGTGAAGCCGAGCGTGGTCTATATCAGGTCGGAGGGGCGCTCGGAGAATCGCCAGCGACCGCAATTACAGGTGCCGCCAGGCTTCGAGCGATTCTTCCCCAACCTTCCGGACGGCGACCAGTACCAGCGGTCTTCCGGATCCGGCTTCGTTGTCAGCCGCGATGGGTTCATCCTCACCAATGCTCACGTAGTCGATGGCGCGAAAACGTTCACGGTCCGGCTGCTTGACCGGCGGGAATACAAGGCCCGCCTGATAGGCGCCGATCCATCCACCGACGTCGCCGTCCTCAAGATCGACGCGCCGAATCTCACGCCGGCGCCACTGGGCGACAGCGATGTCGCCCGGGTAGGCGAGTGGGTGCTGGCCGTCGGTAATCCTTTGGGCGAGAACCTCACGTTCACGGTCACCTCGGGCATCATCAGCGCCAAGGGCCGCTCACTCAACCTCCCCGGTCGAAGCGACCGGAGCATTCAGGATTTCATCCAGACCGACGCCGCGATCAACCCCGGCAACTCGGGCGGCCCACTGGTGAGCGTGCGGGGCGAGGTGGTCGGCATGAACAGCGCGATCGCCAGTCAGACTGGCTTCTACGCCGGCTACGGCTTTGCGGTGCCGATCAACCTCGCGCGCCAAGTGATGGACCAGCTGGTGGCGCACGGACGGGTGGAGCGGGCCGCGCTGGGTGTTCTGGTGCGTGATGCCACCGTCAACGACGCGGAGTACGTCGGGCTGCCGGAGATCCGTGGGGTCCTGGTCCAGGACTTCGCCGAGGCGGGGGATGCGGCGCGCAAGGCGGGCCTCGAGGCGGGCGACATCATCATCGCGATTGACGGGAAGCCCGTCGAATACACCAGCCAGTTGCAGCAGCGCATCGCCTTTCGGAGGCCTGGCGAATCGGTTCGGATCGAGGTGGCGCGGAAGGGCGGTGTGCGCAAGGAGCTCTCGATTCCGCTGCAGCGAGTGGATGACGCGCGCCTCGCTACGCGCGGTGCCGGATCGGACTCGGATGATTCGAGCGATGCATCCGCTGCGGTCGGGACGCTGGGGATCGAGGTGGCTCCGCTCGATCGAGTCACCGCCCAGCAGCTCGAGCTGCCGCAGGGGCTTCGAGGCGTGGTCGTCGCCGACGTGCGTGCTGGGGGTCCTGCCTTCGAGCAGAT
>DASSUE010000480.1:0-8760 GCA_035707305.1 Gemmatimonadales bacterium | reverse complement strand
TCCTCCCGCGTGCCCCACAGATAGTCCGGGCTCACTTCGCCTACGAAAAGACCGCGGGCATCGAGTCGGTCCATTCGGCGGAGCAGGAACACCCGTGTGTCGCCGGAGCTGCTCGCGGGCCTCGTGACCACGAGAGTGCGGCCAGCGCTGACGAACGCGCTCTCCGCCTGGCTAAGCGTTGGGAGGCTGTCCAACTGCCCCACGACCGGGACGGGCTGGCCATCATCACGCTCAAACCGGAGGGCGACGAACCGGGTTCGGGCCAGCAGATCGAGGCCCGCCGCGACGGCGCGACTGACCTCGGGATCGCGCATCGAGGCCACAGACTGGGCGCCGAGCTCGGCGATTGCGGTGGGCGGAATGCTCTTGAGGGTGGCCTCGAGTAGCAGCAGCCGCTCGAAGACCGCACGACCGAGAATCCGATTCGCTTCGTGGAGCCGCTCCTGGCTCTGGCGCTCGAGATGGCGGGTCATGTGCCGCCAGGACAAGCCCGCAACGAGCGCGATCGGAACCAGGGCGCACCCCACGAACAAGGCGAGGAGACGCCTCCCGAATCGGCTGCGCAGGAGGCCCGGCGGCTGAACCATGCGTACCCGTCACGCTGGCGAAGGAAACGCGGAGTTGAAACAAGGAGGCCTGGGGCAAGGGATATGCCCCGTGGGGTGATGCCGGCTAACTGCCTGTGCTGATGTAGTTTGCGACGTGTAATAGTTGGTTGCCGGGCTCGAGGCTCTGGTGGTCTGCCAAGGATCGATCAGGTTCTGCCTCATCGCGGACGGCGGCGCTGAGCCGGCGCACCTTGGCCGAGCTGATGGCGCCGCCCCGACCGCCCACGCAGGCAGCTCCGCGAACGCCGATGATGGTGGGGTCGAGCATACGGACCCATGGGAAATCCGGCACGTCGAGCTTCCCCGCGAGTGCCACGGAGAGGCCCCGGTGGCGCGCCGCCCCAATCCAGCCGCGGAGACGATCCTGCGGCACTGCCTGAGCCAGGCCGCCAGCTTCCTTGCGAATGGTGTCCGCCAGAACCCCCGCCGCCCCGGCCGCGGCAGCCAGATCGGCTATCGCAAACAGGTTGAGGAGATCGGTTTCGGCGTCGGCGTAGGCGACGGCGATGACCGAGATGGCGGCCGGATGTCGGCTGCCCGCGTCCACGGCTGCGCGAAGCAGGGCCAGGGCGCCGTTTCCCGTGGTCACGCCGGCGAACCCCACCTTGGCATATGTGGCCGCGGCGCGGCGGCGAACCGGCAATTCGGTGATCAGCCTCGCAGCTTCAGCACCGCTCGCCGGATCGCCCAGGGCGACGCTGAACGGGATTTGAGGGGGCACTCGCCGGGCTATGACCCCAACCTGATCTGGATCGAGAGCGGCGAGGGGACCGCGCGACGGATCCTTGGCGTCGATGATGTCGGCGCCTCCGCGCACCGCCGCGTCCGCCTCGCCAGAGTGCTTGACGCTCACCAGCAGTTTCAGGCGCTACTCCCTTGTGACTTGCTAACGTGAACCTATGTTGGCATTTCCAAGGTAGCGCCCCAACGAGTACCCGGGGAGGCGGCGGTTGAATCGAGACAGGGGTGGGCCGGGCCGCGACCGGCGACTTGCCGATCGCGCCGTCGTAGTGACGGGCGCATCGAGCGGGATCGGCCGGGCGATCGCCATTGCCTGCGCGCGCGCCGGAGCCGATCTGGTGATCACGTACCGCAAGAACCGCGATGGCGCCGAGCAGGCGGCGTCCGAAATTCGTGGCCTGGGACGTCGGGCCGAGGTGCTTCCGCTTGATCTGGCGGATGAATCGCAGATCGCCGACCTCCCGGAGCGGGCCAACGCGGCGTACGGACGGATCGACGCCTGGGTCAACAACGCCGGCGCCGACATACTGACCGGCGAGTTCGCCCGCCTGCCCCGCCGCGAAAAGCTCGATCTCGTCCTGACCGTTGACCTCCGCGGCACCGTGCTCGCGTCGTGGGCGGCGGTGGAGCTGATGCGTCGCCAACCGCGGGGCGGGGTCGTGATCAACATGTCATGGGACCACGTATCGTTCGGGATGGAAGGCGACAACCCGGGCCTGTACGCCACGGCGAAGGGCGGCATCATGAGCTTCAGCAAGTCGTTGGCGCGCGAGGTCGCTCCGCGGATTCGGGTAAACGTGCTGGCCCCGGGGTTCATCGAGACGGCGTTCGGCGCCGAAGTCGACCGCCGGTGGCGAGCGGAGGTCGAGCAGCGCACGCCGCTCGAGCGTTGGGGCACTCCAGACGACGTGGCCGGAGCCGCGGTGTTTCTCGTGTCGGACGAGGCCGCCTTCCTGACCGGCCAGACGATCGCGGTCAATGGCGGCGTGGTGATGTAGCCCCGCGCTAGGCGTGGTGATGTAGCCCCGCGCTACAGGAGACTCAGAAATAGCTCAGGAGGAAGGACACATGCCGGCAACGAAGGAACGCACCTACAATGACGCTGAGATCGCGGAGAAGCTCAAAGCGCTTCCCGGCTGGTACTACGAGGACGGCTGGATCCGCCGGGTCTACAAGTCCGACGGCTGGCCCACCACCCTGATGCTGGTGAACAGCATCGGATACCTCGCGGAAGCGGCATACCACCATCCCGACCTCACGGTCACGTGGGGGCGGGTAATCGTGAAGCTGCAGAATCACGCGGCCGGAGGAATCACCGACAAGGACTTCGAGCTCGCTCGGAAGTTCGAGGACGTGGTCCTCTGGCGTCCCACCGGCGGCGCCCTGGAGGGCACGCCGAACAAGTGGGTGCGGCCCGGAGACCCCAAATAAGTCGGCCCGACAGTCAGCCGGGCCGGGTGCTGTTCGTCACGGGTCGGCTGGCGGAGCCCGCGCTCCGCCGCACGCTGGGCGGCATGGAGCCGCCGTTCGAGCCTCGGGTCGCCGTCATGAAGATCACGGTGGCGGCCTTGATGACCACGGAGTGGATCGCCCGCTCGCTCGAGGTGCCGCCCGGCACCGATCTCGTACTGCTCCCGGGCCTGGTCGAGGGTGAGACCACCTTGCTGGCGGACAAGTTCGGTGTGCGGGTCGAGAAGGGTCCCAAGGACCTGCGCGAGATCCCCCAGTATTTCGGGCGCGCGGCCGCCGCGCTCGACTACGGCGACTACACGATCGACATCCTGGCCGAGATCAACAACGCGCCCAAGCTGCCGCGCGAGAGCGTCCGCGCGGCCGCGGAGGCGTTTCGCGCGAGCGGCGCAGACGTGATCGACCTGGGGTGTACGCCCGGGGTCCCCTACCCCGCGCTGGCTGACACCGTGCGCGAGCTGCGCGACCTCGGACTCCGCGTCAGCGTGGACTCATTCGACCCAGGGGAAATTCTCGCGGCGGTCGGTGCCGGCGTCGAGCTGGTCCTCAGCGTCAACGGGACCAATCTCGACGTCGCGCGCGCCGTCGCCGAACGGGGCGCGCGCGTCGTGGTAATGCCCGATTTCGGTGCGGGACTGGACACGCTGGACCGCAACATCGAGGCACTGGAGCGATGGAAGGTGGGCTATCTGATCGATCCGGTAATCGAGCCCATCGGTTTCGGCTTCATGGCCTCGCTGGAGCGGTATGCCGACGTGCACCGACGGTATCCCGGCGTGGCTCAACTCATGGGGATCGGGAACATCACCGAGCTGACCGCCGCCGATACCACGGGCGTCCACGCGATCCTCATGGCTATCGCCGAGGAACTTGGCGTCCGCGCGGTGCTGACTACCGAGGTGATTCCGTGGGCCCGGGGGGCCGTGCGGGAGATCGATGTGGCCCGCCGGCTGATGCACTACGCCGTTCGCGAGCGCCGACTACCCAAGGGCGTGGATGACCGTTTGGTGACGGTGAAGGATCCCACGGTGCTCACCTACTCCGAGGCGGAGCTGCGCGAGCTCCACGCGGCGGTGAAGGATCCGAACTTCCGGATCTTCGCCGACCGCGAGGCCATCACCGTCTTCAACAGCGAGATCTTCGTCCGCGGCACCAACATCCAGGAGATCTTCGCCCAGCTCGGCGTGGACGAGCCGACCCACGCCTTCTATTTGGGCAAGGAGTTGACGAAAGCCAAGCTGGCGCTGCAGCTCGGGAAGACGTACCGCCAGGAAGGCTCGCTGAACTGGGGCTATCTCACGCCGCCCGACGATCCGCGCGCGGAGCACGTGAAGCTCACCCAACGTTCGCGGCCCCGCTCCGCGCCGGCGGAGGCCGAATGACCGGACCGCCGCTGGCCGAGCGGCTCGATTCGTTCCCGGATCCGGCGGACGCGGCCGAGCGGTTCGCCGATCTCCCGCTCCTCATGCTGCTCGACAGCACCGCTGACCGGGAGCGCACCGGTCGATACTCGTTTCTGGTCGCCGACCCGTGGCGCATCGTGCGCACCAAGGGTGAGGGGGCGTCGCTCGGCCAAGTTCGCGATCTGTTGGCGCCGTTCGCCGGTCCGACGATTTCCGGCGTGCCGCCGTTCCAGGGAGGCGCGGCGGGATTCATCGGATACGATTGGGGAGCGACCCTCGAGCGGTTGCCGGCACCGCGGTACGACGACCTCGCTCTGCCCGACGTGCTGCTGGGGCTGTACGACTGGGTCATCGCGTGGGATCACTGCGAGCGGGCGGCCTGGATCGTGTCGACCGGGATGCCGGATCTCGGTTCCGAGCGGGAGCGGCGCGCGGTGGAGCGACTCGCGATGGTGCGGGGGCGGTTCGGTGAAGCGGGAAGAGTGGGAAGAGTGGGAGGAGCGGACGAGACATTTCCTTCTGCTCATCCCGCGCCATGCTACCCGGTCTTCGGCGTCGACGACGCCGAGCAGATTGGGCTCTGTTCCACCTTCACCCACCGGGGCTACCTCAGCGGGGTCGCACGGGTGCGGGAGTACATCCTCGCCGGCGACATCTTTCAGGCGAACCTCTCCCAGCGGTTCGAAGCGCCGCTCCGCGAGTCGCCGTGGTCGTTGTACCGGCGCCTCCGCACCATGAATCCGGCCGCGTTCGGCGCCTTCATGGACTGCGGCGATTTCCAGATCCTGAGCGTATCGCCGGAGCGGTTCCTCCGGCTCTCCGGCGCACAAGTCGAGACCCGGCCAATCAAGGGCACGCGGCCGCGCGGCCTCGGTCCCATGCATGATGCGATGCTCGGCCAGGTCCTCAGCGAAAGCGACAAGGACCGAGCCGAGAACGTGATGATCGTGGACCTCCTGCGGAACGATCTCTCCCGGGTGTGCCGGCCCGGCACCGTTCGCGTTCCAGAGCTGTTCTCGCTGGAGCACTACCCGACGGTACACCATCTCGTCTCGACCGTGGTCGGCGAGCTGGAGCCGCCGGCCGATGCGGTCGCGCTGGTTCGCGCCACCTTTCCCGGAGGCTCGATCACCGGCGCGCCCAAGGTGCGTGCCATGGAAATCATCGCCGAGCTCGAGCCCACCCGCCGCGGCGTCTACTGCGGATGGCTGGGCTACATCGGGGTGAACGGTGAGATGGACACCAGCATCGCGATCCGGACCTGCATCACGACCCGGGGGAAGGTCTACTTTCAGGCCGGCGGCGGCATCGTCGCGGATTCCGATCCGGAACAGGAATACCGGGAGACACTGGACAAGGCGCGGGGCATCATTCGGACGCTGGCACAGAGGTGAGAACGCGGGCGCCATGATTTTGCTCATCGACAACTACGACTCGTTCGTCTACAACCTCGCCCGCTACGTGCGCGAGCTTGGCGCTGAGCCGGTGGTGCGGCGGCACGACGCGCTCACTGTGGACGAGGTCGCGGCGATGGCCCCGTCACACGTGATTATCTCCCCCGGCCCATGCGCCCCCAAGGAGGCCGGCATCTCCACCGAGGTCGTGCGGCGGCTCGGCGCCACCACGCCGATCCTCGGTGTGTGTCTCGGCCATCAATGCATCGGGGAGGCCTACGGCGGCGAGATCGTGCGCGCCCGCCGCCCGATGCACGGCAAGATCTCACGGGTCCGTCACTCGGGGACTGGGCTGTTCGAGGGGCTGCCGAACCCCTTCGCGGCCACACGCTATCACTCGCTGGTGATTGCACCGGGCTCGGTGCCGCCGGTGCTCCGGACCACCGCGACGTCGGACGACGGGGAGATCATGGCGGTCGAGCACGTGGAGCATCCGGTCTTCGGCGTACAGTTCCATCCCGAATCCGTGCTGACCGAGCACGGATACTGGATTCTCGAGCGGTTCCTCAGGGGGCCGGCGGCCCGCACGTCCGACCTCCCCGCCGGCGCCGACGGGGCTTCCATGCCGGTCATCAGCTACCAGTTGTCGGCGGAAGGGATGGATCGGCGGCGCACACCGCGAGCCCACGAGGCTCCGTGGTACATGAGCGACAGTTGAACCGATGACGCTGATCATCGAGACCATCGTCACGACGATGGATGCCGCCGGCAGCATCAACTTCGCTCCGATGGGCGTCGAATGGAGTGACGAGACGATCGTGCTCAAGCCCTTTCTCGACACCACAACGTTCAGAAATCTGCGCGCGACCGGCACTGCGGTCGTGAACCTCACCGACGACATCCTGCTCTTTGCCCGGAGTGCGATCTCGAGCCCGCAATTTCCGTGGACCCCCGCGATGGTGGTGCGCGGCGGCGTGCTCGAGGCTGCCTGCTCCTGGCGCGAGGTGCAGGCTGTCAGCATTGACGACACCCCGCCGCGGTCTCGGATCGAGACCCGGGTGGTCCACTTGGGCACCCGGCGGGATTTCATAGGGTTCAATCGCGCGCGCCATGCCGTGCTGGAGGCCGCGATCCTCGCGACCCGAACCCATCTCCTCTCGGCACAGCACATCCGCGAGGAGCTCGCCCGGCTCGCCGTACCGGTGGATAAGACGGCCGGAGCGCGGGAACGCGAGGCGTGGGATCTGATCGCCGGGTATGTGGACGAGCGATTGGCGGCGGTGCCGGAGGTGCGTCCGTGAGCCGCGACGCCGTGTTCGTGCAGGCGCCCGCTCGGCTTCACTTCGGCGTTCTCGACCTCCGCGGTGACCTGGGTCGACGCTTCGGCGGTCTCGGAGCCGCCATCCCCACACCCTCCCTGCTGATCGAGGCCGAGCCGTCGGCCGGCATCGAGGCGCACGGGCCGGATGCCGAGCGCACGATCAACCTGGCCCAGCTCGCGCGCGAGCGGCTGGGCACGGGCGGAGCGCGCTTTCGCGTGCACCGAGCCATTCCTTCCCACGCGGGGCTTGGCTCCGGAACCCAGCTCGGGCTCGCCATCGCACGCGCGCTCGCCGAGCTCTACGGGATCGAGGCCGACGTTACGTCGCTTGCGGCGGCCGTCGACCGGGGCCGGCGGTCGGCCATCGGCACTTATGCGTTCGCCGCTGGAGGATTCATCGTCGAAGGAGGCCGGATCCCGAGTCGCGATGGCGTCGCGCCGCTGATCGGGCGCTACGACGTGCCGGATTCTTGGCGGTACGTGGTGGCGATTCCGGATGGTCCGCCCGGACTGAGTGGCGATGCGGAAGCCGAGGCGTTCCGGCGGCTGCCACCTCCCGACAGCCGGGAGGTCGAGCGCGTCTCGCATCTCGTCCTCATGCGTCTCTTACCCTCACTGGTGGAGGCCGACCTCGAGGGATTCGGTGCCGCGCTCACCGAAGTACAGCAGATCACCGGCGGCTGGTTCGCCGCGGGTCAGGGCGGCGTGTTCGCGCCGGGTCCCACGGGGATGCTGGTGGAGCGTTTTCGGCAGGCGGGGGCTCCGGGAGTGGGGCAAAGCTCATGGGGTCCAACCGCTTACGCGATAGTGCCGGGCCCCGAAGCCGCCCGCGAGCTCGCTGGCAGCGCGGCGGAGTGGTTGGGCGGCGGGGGCCGGGTGTATTCGGGGGCCTTCGACGGAGCCGGGGCCCGCACCTGGCGCAGCGCGACGAACGCGTTGCGTGATTGACAGTTGGGAATGCGAGCGGTATAGTTTGCGCCCGCCGTCTGAACGCCCGTCCTAGGGGGAATCACGCTGCTGTAACCCCGTGTCGGGCAAGTGTGAGGGCGGAGATTCAAAGCACAGCGGCCGCCCCTCCGGCGGCAACGGCGAGCGGTCTACGAGCCGAGCAGCATTATCTGGCGGCACCACCGGCGGAGCAACGCCGCGGTGCCTCTTTCCACTTCTTTCGATAATTATTGAGGGCCGGCGCTTCTGCCGAAGTCCGCGATGGCAGCTGTCCCGTTTTCGATCGGTGCGTGGGTGTCGGGCCGAGCCTGGGTCGAGTGGTGCGGCGCCGCATACGCCCCCACGTCTCTCCACGCGCGCCTCGCCCCTGCTCCAGTTCCTCAATCTTCGCGTCTCCTTCCGTCCGGCCCCCAGCTCTCCGTCAGTCTGGCGCTCCGGCGGTTTTTGTCGTACATCCAATGGTTCGCTGTCAGGCGTACCCCTGTTCGGAGCCCCTATGCCGGGGGGTTCTGGTTTGCGCCCGCGGTTGAGCGCGGCCCACCGGCTGCGTTCGCGTAGGCGCTTCACCCGGCGGGCCTGGGCGACCGGAGCGACGGATAACCGGGATCCCGGCCGGGGCACCATAAGGCAACATCGCGAAGGTGCAGGTGCAGTAGTATCACCCTTCATCCTGAGGTCAGTTATGAACCGCATTACCCGGATGGTGGTGGGTGGCGTCGCCGCGAGCTGCGCGTTCGCGACCGTCGCCAACGCCCAGGCGAAGTCAGGGGCTTGGACCCTGAATGCGCCGGCGGGCGAGGTGCACATGACAGGTATTGACTACGGCTTGCAGCGGTTCAGCCCGCTCAAGCAGATCACGACGGCCAACGTGAAAG
>DASSUE010000479.1:0-3978 GCA_035707305.1 Gemmatimonadales bacterium | reverse complement strand
TTTACGTCAACCTGTTGTGGAGGCGCCAGATGGCGACGGCAACGGCGAGCAAGACCAAGAAGGACCTCAAGATCCAGCCGCTCGAGGATCGGGTGGTCATCCAGCCGAGCGAGGAGACGGAGTCGATGCGGGGTGGGCTGTACATCCCGGACACCGCCAAGGAAAAGCCCACCCAGGGCCAGGTGATCGCGGTCGGACCCGGCCGGCTGGACGACAACGGCAAACGGATTCCGACCGACCTCAAGGTCGGCGACCACGTGATCTACGGGAAGTACAGCGGCACTAACTACACGCACGAGGGCGATGAGTACGTGATCATCAAGGCCTCGGACGTCCTCGCGAAGCTCGGTTGAACCGATAGGAGACGGCACACATGGCTGCAAAGGAACTGCTGTTCAACACCGACGCCCGCGCCAAGCTCAAGCGGGGTGTCGACCACCTCGCCGAGGCGGTGAAGGTCACTCTCGGCCCCAAGGGGCGGAACGTCGTCATCGACAAGAAGTTCGGCTCCCCGACGGTCACCAAGGACGGGGTGACGGTGGCGAAGGAAGTCGAGCTGCCGGATGCGATCGAGAACATGGGCGCCCAGATGGTGAAGGAGGTCGCCACCAAGACCAGCGACCAGGCCGGCGACGGCACCACCACCGCCACGGTCCTGGCGCAAGCCATCTTCCGGGAGGGGCTCAAGAACGTCACCGCGGGCGCCAACCCGATGGAGCTCAAGCGGGGCATCGACCGCGCCGTGGAGGCGGTGGTCGAGCAGCTCAAGAGCATCAGCGTCCCGAGCGCCGGCAAGAAGGAGATCGCCCAGGTCGGCTCGATCTCGGCGAACAACGACAAGGAGATCGGCAATCTCATCGCGGACGCGATGGAGAAGGTCGGCAAGGACGGCGTGATCACGGTTGAGGAGGCCAAGGGCCTCGAGACCACGCTAGAGACCGTGGACGGGATGCAGTTCGATCGCGGTTACCTCTCGCCCTACTTTATCACCGATCCGGAGAAAATGGAGGCGGTGCTGGACGACGCCTACATCCTGATCCACGACAAGAAGATCTCGGCGATGAAGGAGCTGCTCCCCATCCTCGAGAAAATCGCGCAGAGCGGCCGCCCGCTGCTCCTGATCGCGGAGGACGTCGAGGGCGAGGCGCTGGCCACGTTGGTGGTCAACAAGCTCCGCGGCACGCTCAAGGTGACCGGCGTCAAGGCGCCGGGCTTCGGTGACCGGCGTAAGGAGATGCTCCGCGACATCGCGGTGCTCACCGGCGGCCAGGTGATCTCCGAGGAGCTCGGCTTCAAGCTGGAGAACGCCACGCTCAACGATCTCGGCCGGGCGAAGCGGATCGTGGTGGACAAGGACAACACGACGATCGTGGACGGCAAGGGGAAGGACAGCGACATCCAGGGCCGGATCAACGAGATCAAGGCGGCGATCGACAAGACCACCAGCGATTACGATCGCGAGAAGCTGCAGGAGCGGCTGGCCAAGCTCTCCGGTGGCGTGGCGGTGATCAACGTCGGCGCGGCCACCGAGACCGAGATGAAGGAGAAGAAGGCCCGGGTGGAGGACGCGCTCCATGCCACCCGCGCGGCGGTCGAGGAGGGCATCGTGCCGGGCGGCGGCGTGGCGCTGCTCCGCGCTCAGGGCGCGCTGGACAAGATCAGGGGCACCGAGGATGAGAAGATCGGTGTCGAGATCGTGCGCCGGGCGCTCGAGGAGCCGATCCGCATGATCGTCCAGAACGCGGGCGCGGAAGGCTCGATCGTGGTTGAGCGGGTGCGGGAGTCGAAGGAGAAGAACTTCGGCTACAACGCCCAGACCGACGCCTACGAGGATCTGGTCAAGGCGGGGGTGATCGATCCGACAAAGGTCGCCCGCACGGCGCTGCAGAACGCGGCGTCCATCGCCGGCCTCCTGCTCACGACCGAGTGCGTGGTAGTCGAGAAGAAGGAAGACAAGCCGGCGCCGGCCGCGCCCCCGGGCGGCGGCATGGGTGGGATGTACTAAGTACTACTGTTGTGTGTAGGTGAACGCCCCGGGCACATACCCGGGGCGTTTTGTACTCCTGCTGTGATGGGCTGCGACGCTAGGCCTGTTCGACCACGCCGGCCTCAACGAAATAGCGTCGGACCCGCTCGTCGGCCAGGAGACCGCCTTCGCCCTGGAAGATTTCTGCCCCGCTGGTGCCGTTCCCCTCCAGCACAACCAGCCGGCCCTGGCGATCGAGATAGACGTCCCAGGCAGCGAAGTAGTTGATCGGCAGGCTCCCCGCCACCTGGAGCAACTGGGCCCGAATAGCGTCCCAATCGGGCAGGGTCACGCCCCTGATCTGCGCACCGGACTGCGGATGATGCTTCAGACGTTCGGGGCCGAAGATCGTCCGTCGCCCGTAGCCGAGGCGGCCGGTTTCGAGGTCGATGCGGGCGAATATCCCGCCTTTGGAGCGATTGTCAGCCGGAGCTGACTCGGCCGTTCCGATCCGCTGCACTGCCCGGGCGATGAAGGGCGCCGCCTCGCCGTCCGGCCAGAGTGTGAGGAACCGCATCGTGTTCAATGTGTCTGGGTAAAATCCCCGCCAGAAGTCCGCCGACTCGGCACGCCGCTCGATCAGCGTGAGCCGGCCGCCGAGGCCGTCGACGCTGAAAGGGTAGCTCGTGCTGCCCTCCCGGCAGGTGAAGCCGCCGCCGCCGATCTCGAGTAAGCGCACCTTGTCGCCGCCGCCGCCGTCCTCCGGCTTCAGGATGAACGGGCCGCCGTCCTGTCTGAGCCAGTGCTCGAGCTCGCCAATCGGGACCGGGCGGGCCTGAGGGGTGAACGGCTGCAGCACGACTCGCCGCTCCCAAACCACCGCGATCGTCTCGACCTGGGGGAATCCGGCCGCGAGCAGCAGCGCCCGGCGGATCGCCTTGTGCCTGAACAAGGCATAATCGGGATTCAGATGTTTGAGGTAATGAGTAGCTGCGAAGTCGCTGAGGTAGTGATCGGGATCCGCCTGCGGGAGCTCGTAGAGGGCAGCCGACCGGACGCGGAAGCCGTGCCGCCACACCCGGAGCTTTCGGGCGAGCTGGTCGGGGGCGTGACGGTCGTCGCGCCACATCCAGTAAAGGCGGCGGGCGACCTGAAGCAGCCGCGATGACGCACGGCTCATACGGCGCCGCAGCCCCGGTAAAATGCTCGAATCGCCGGGTCGCTCAGCAAGCCACTCTGTGGCTGCAGCATATCCACCGGCATCCTTCCGTTGCCCTCACCGACGATCACCTTGCCGCTGGAATCAACAAAAACGTCCCACCCGACATAGGTGAAGACCGGCAGGCTCGACGCCGCGCGGAGCACCGTGTCCTGGATCGCGCTCCAGCCGGGCAGTGTCCGGCCCTCGATCTGGGCGCCCGACTCAGGGTGGTGCGTGAGCCGCTCGGCGCCGCCGGACCTCCGGAAGCCAGCGTGCAGACGACCGCTGGCGAGATCGATCGGGGCGACAATCCCTCCAGCGGTGAAGTTGTCTGCCGGGACCGTGGCCGCTACGCCGATCCGCTGCACCGCTCGTGCGAGGAACGGGCGATCGGCACCGTCGGCCCAGAGCGTGAGTACGCGGATCGTGTTGAGCGTCTCGGGATACAGTGTGTGCCAGAACTCGGCCTGCGCGATCCGCCGCTCGATGAGCGCGGGCCGCCGGTTGAAGCGGCGAAAGGCGCGACGGGTGGTGCCCCGTCGGCACGTGAGGGCTTGACCCTCGACCTCCAGCACATAAACCCCCTCACCGCGGCCGCCGTTCTCGGGCTTGATCACGAACGGTCCGCCGTCGGCGATCAGCCAGCGCTCGAGTTCCTCGATGAAAACGGGCTGTCCGTCCTGGCTGAACGGGTGAACCACCGCCCGCCCCCGCCACAGCATCGCCACGGTCTCGGTCTGTGCAAGCCCCGATGTGAGGAGCACGGAACGAAGCGCGGCCTTGTTGTCGAGGAAGGCGCGGTCGTAGTTCA
>DASSUE010000478.1:0-2458 GCA_035707305.1 Gemmatimonadales bacterium | reverse complement strand
CAAAGACGTCGTGCGCGTCGTGCGGCGGTTTCGACCGCAGGTGGTGGTGTCGATCTTCAGCGGCACCAACCGAGACGGCCACGGCCAGCATCAGGCGGCCGGGTGGTCGGCCCGCCAGGCATTCGAGATTGCCGGGGACTCCACCCGTTTTCCCGAGCTCGCGTCTGAAGGGCTGGCGCCCTGGTTGCCGCGAAAGCTGTACCTGAGCACCAGGTTCGATTCCCTTGCCACGACGCTCACGCTCGAAGGTGGAGTCCTCGACAGCGCGGTCGGCCGCTCCTATCACCAGATCGCGATGGCGGGCCGGAGTCTCCATCGCTCGCAGGACATGGGGATGCTGCAGCGCATCGGTCCGTCCAAGGTGCGGTTGCGCCTGCTCGAGAACCGCACCGGATCGAATGGCCCCGCCTTATGGGATGGGATCGACACCACGCTCGCGGGGATGGCAGCCGCGGCGGGTGGCAATGTCCGCGGATCAGCGTGGGATTCGGTGGCCTCGCTGGTGGCTGCTGCCCGCCGTCAGCCGGATCCGACGCATCTCTCCGCTGCGCTCGATCGATTCGCGCAGGTGTTGGCCGGCGGCGGGAGCGGTCCGGTACACGTGGGTCGGCCGAGTCCGGAACAGTGGGATCAGGTCAGCCGGCTGGAGCGGGCGCTGAAGCTCGCGACGAACCTGCTGTGTGACGCGGTGGCCGACGACCAATACATCGTGCCCGGGCAGGTCGTCGCTGTGAACATCACCTGCTGGAATCCCGGGGAGCGCCCGGCCGTGGTTCCACTGGTGGTGGTGCGATCCGCCGCGTCGCGCTCCCGGCTGATGCAGTCCGCTGGCGGGGCGGACGTTCCGGCCGGAGGTGTCGCGACCTGGACAGTGGAACTGGAAACGCCGTACGCCGCGCTGCCCTCCCAGCCGTACTTTCTCGTCCGGCCGCGGCAGGGAGACCTGTACGTCTGGCCGGACGAGCCGGAAATGGTGGCCGCCCCGTTCGGTCCGCCGCTGCTCGAGGCCGAATTCGGCAACCTGGTCGAGCCCCGCGAGGTGACGTACCGCTACCGCGATCAGGCGGTGGGGGAGGTACGCCGGCCGCTGGCCCTCGTGCCGCGCGTCGACGTCAAGATCGATCCCGATACGCTGGTCTGGGGTGCGAGCGCAGCAGCACCGAAGCGGTTCAGTGTGACGCTCAAACACGGCGCGCGTGATACGACCAGCGGCCAAGTCCGCCTCGAGCTGCCGGCCGGATGGCGCGCGGGACCGCCTCGCCAGTTTCGTCTGGAGCGGGAGGACGAGGCCGTCCTGGTCGAGTTCGACGTGCGCCCGCCGCTTCGGCTCGCGCCGGGCGTCGTCGAGGTGCGAGCCGTCGCGACCGACACCGCCGGCCGGGAGTACGACGTCGGCGTCTTCGCGGTGGACTATCCGCATGTGCGACCCCGCACCTACGTCCGCCCCGCCCTGGCGACCGTCCACGTCGCCCCACTGGCGCTTCCCAGGCTTGGCCGGGTTGGCTACGTGCGGGGCGCTGCCGATCGGGTTCCCGAGGCCCTCAGAAGCGTGGGCGTCCCGGTGGAGCTGCTCGATGCGCGAGCGCTGGAGCGAGGCGATCTCAGCCGCTACCAGGCGATCGTACTGGGTCCGCGTGCATACGAGACCGAGCCGGTGCTCCCGCGGCAGAATCCGCGGTTGCTCGACTACGTCCGGCGGGGCGGACTCGTCGTCGTCCAGTATCAGCAACACGACTTCTTCAACGCCGGCTACGCGCCGTATCCTCTCACCGTCGGGGGCCGGCCGCTTTCACTCGAAGACTCCGGCCGCGGCAGGCCCGCACGACCGCCGATCAGTCACGACCGCGTGACCGACGAGGGCGCGCCGGTGACGCACCTCCTCGGCGGCCGGGCGGTGCTCGCGGCGCCCAACGCGATCGGCCCGTCCGATTGGCGCGGGTGGGTGCAGGAACGCGGGCTGTACTTCGCGCGGACCTGGGATCCCGCCTATACGCCCGTGGTGGAGACCCACGATCCCGGAGACACCCCACGCGAAGGCGGATTGCTGGTCGCACGGGTGGGCAAGGGGACCTACGTCTACACCGGGCTCAGCTTCTTCCGGCAGCTCCCGGCCGGCGTCCCGGGCGCGTATCGCCTGTTCGCGAACCTTCTCGCGCTGTCGCGGGTTTCGGGATCATGAGTTGCGCCCGGCGAGGCTGCGGACGTGCGTTGTCCGCGTGTCTCCGGGCGCTCGCGTTCTTCACCGCGATATCCGGTTGCTCGCCGGATGCGCGCACGCCACTCCTGCTCTATTCACCGCACGGCCGCGATCAGCTCCTGCTGCTCGAACACGAGTTCGAACGGCGGCGGCCCGACGTGGATGTGCGCTGGCTCGACATGGGCAGCCAGGAGATTCTCGACCGGCTCCGGTTTGAGCGGGTGAACCCGCAGGCCGATGTGTGGTTCGGTGGCCCCACCA
>DASSUE010000477.1:0-2500 GCA_035707305.1 Gemmatimonadales bacterium | reverse complement strand
GACGGCGCTCGAGGCCGCGCTCATCCAGAACGTCAGCCGGTTTCGCGACCCCGGCCGGGGTCAGGGATTCGCCGGCATCAAGCGCTACCTGAGCCGGTGGCAGGGCAAGATCAGCATTCGCAGCGGCACGGCCCGACTGGCGGTCGTGCCAGCGTGGGACGACGATCTTCCCCTGGCCGATCAGCTGCCCTTCTTTCCCGGAGCCCAGGTGCAGATCACCGTCCCCGCGCAGCACGCCGACCCATCATGATCCAGACCATTTGTCTCCACCGGGTGCTGCGCGAGGCCGTGACCACGCCCTACCGAAACCTGGTCACCCGCGCGACCGGCGCGCTGGTGCGCGGGCGGATCGAGGCCCAGCTCGACGAGTCCGCGTGCGACGTGGCCGTGCTCGACTTCTCGGAGGTGGAGATCCTCGACTTCAGCTGCGCCGATGAGATCGTCGCGAAGCTCGTGATCCCCGCCGCCCGGCCCAGTCGGCCGGTGGTGTTGCTGGGCGTGCGGGACGAACAGCGCGAGGCGCTCGACCATGTGCTGGCGCACCACGGCGTCGCCGTGACCGCCCGGCTCCACGAAACCGGCGAACCGGTCCTCCTGGGCGCGGCCACGCCTGATATCCACGAAGCGTTCGAGGTCCTGCGCGGCCGCGGCGCCACCCTGGACGACTTCGCCCGCCTCCCCATCTCGTGACTCGGCCTCTCGGCGTGTCCACGGTGGCGGTGCACGGCGCCACGCCGCGCCGCCCCGACTGGGCTCCGGTCGTAGCACCGATTTTCCAGAGCAGCACGTTCACCAATCCCGTCGGGTCGGACGAGGAGATCCTCTACAGCCGGTACGGCACCAACCCCACGCAGGTGGCGCTGGGGAAGAAGTACGCCCTGCTCGAGAGCACCGAGGACGCGATCTTCGTCGCGAGCGGCAGCGCCGCCACCGCCCTGGCACACCTCGCCGTGCTGAGGCCCGGCGACCACCTGGTGTCCAGCGAATGGATCTACGGCGGCACCCGCCAGCTTTTCGATCACGAGTTCGCCCGTCTCGGCATCGAGGTGTCGTACGTTCGCCCCGACCGTGTGCGCGAGTGGCGGAAGTCCATGCGAAAGACCACCCGGGCGATCTTCATCGAAACGCCGACCAATCCGCTGCTGCGCGTCATCGACCTGCGCCCGGTGGCCACGCTCGCCCGAGACGAGGGTCTGGCACTGCTGGTCGACGCCACCTTCGCGAGTCCGGCGAATTTCCGCCCGGCCGAAGCGGGCGCGGACGTGGTCATCACCAGCGCCACCAAGTATCTGAACGGCCACAGCGACGTCATCGCGGGCGCCGTGGCCGGCTCGGCATCGTTCGTGGAGGAGGTGCGGCGTCTGATGCGCATGTGGGGCCAGTCGATCGACCCCCATGCGGCCTGGCTGGTAGACCGGGGCCTCCGCACCCTCGCGGTCCGGATGGAGCGACACAACGCGAACGGCCTCGCCGTCGCGCGTTGGGCGGAGCGCCAGCGATGGATCGCGAAGGTGCACTATCCCGGACTCGACTCCCATCCGGACCACGAGCTCGCGACCGAGGTCCTGGGCGGCTACGGCGGCATCGTCGGCTTCGAGCCGCGGGGGGGCCAGGAGGCCGCGGTCCGGCTGCTGTCACGGCTCAAGCTGATCATCCATGCGCCGAGTCTCGCGGGGGTGGAGAGTCTGATATCCGAGCCGCGGCTGACATCGCACCGCGAACTGACCCCCGCCCAGCGCGAGCGGGTCGGGATCCCCGACGGGTTCCTGCAGCTCAGCTGCGGCATCGAAGACGCCGACGACATCATCGGGGATCTGGAGCAGGCGGGGAGATAGGATGGCCATCTGGCCATCCGGCCATCTGGCCATCCATATTTCCTCCCGTGATCCGCTTCCAGAACGTATTCAAGTCGTTCCCCAACGGCGCGCTCGCCCTGAAGGACGTCTCCTTCCATGTCTCGAAGAGCGAGTTCGTCTTCCTCACCGGCCACAGCGGAGCCGGTAAGTCGACCATCCTGAAGCTGCTCTTCGGAGAGCAGCGTCCGTCGCAGGGCGACGTGCGGGTCTCCGGATTCTCGGTGACCGAGATGCGGCGGAGTGAAGTGCCCAAGCTCCGCCGCCGGCTTGGCGTCGTGTTCCAGGATTTTCGCCTGCTCGAGGACCGCACTGCTGCGGAGAACGTGGCGTTCGCGCTCGAGGTGACCGGCGCCCGGCACGACACCATTCCCGCGCGCACCATGCGGGTCCTCACCCAGGTGGGCCTCGCTGCCAAGAGCCGAGCGTACCCCAGAGAGCTCTCGGGCGGCGAGCAGCAGCGGGTCGCGATCGCGCGCGCGTTGGTGAACGATCCCACGATTCTTTTGGCCGACGAGCCGACCGGCAATCTCGACGAGCGGGCGACGCGGGGCGTGTTTCAGCTGCTGCGTGAGATCAACACCGGCGGCACGGTGGTGGTGATGGCCACGCACGATCTCGACCTGGTGCGACAGACCACCTACCGG
>DASSUE010000476.1:0-2225 GCA_035707305.1 Gemmatimonadales bacterium | reverse complement strand
GCGGCGGGGCGCGAGCGCGGCGACCGGCGACCAGTCGATCACCTCCACCGCCGACAGATCGATCAGGTCGTCGAGGTAGATGGTTCGCTCTGCGGTCAACGGAACACTGCCGTGGTCCGACACCACGATCAAATTCACCCGTTGGGACAGTCCCCGCTCGACAATGCCCTGCCTGAGCGTTCCCAGCACCGTGTCAACTCGGGCGATGGCCGAGTCGGTTTCCGGGGCGTCAGGACCGTACTCGTGACTGCTCCAGTCCACGTCGTTGAAATACAGGGTGATCACGGCCGGAGCCGAATCCGGCGGCAATGAAAGCCATTCGAGCGCCTGCGCGACCCGGCGCGCGTTCGGCACCGAACCGTCGTAGGCATGCCACCAGGTCGGCCGCACGCCGCCGATCGCAGCCTCCGTGCCTGGCCAGAAGAACGCGGCCGCCCGGCGCCCCTGCCGCTCCGCGGTGACCCAGATCGGTTCGCCGGCCCACCATCGCGAATCGGAGACGGCCCGCGCGCTGGTGAACGTGAACCGGTAACCGATGGTCGAATCCCACATCATGTTCGACACCACACCGTGGTGTTCCGGCCAAAGCCCGGTGGCGATCGTGTAGTGATTGGGATACGTCTTGGTGGGAAACACCGGCGTCATCCACCGGGCACGCACCCCGCCTCGCGCGAGGGCGCGCAGATTGACCGCGCCGGGACGGTCGATGTCGCCGGGGCGAAACCCATCGATCGAGATGAGGACCACGGAAGAGCGGCTGGGGTCGCCCTCCGGCCGCTGACCCGCGCGGTGCGTCGCGCAGCCGCCGGCGGTCGCGAGGAACACCAGCGCAGCCGTACGAAGCATCGTGGAAGGTATCAGCGAAACGGCCCCTGGTGCGCGTGGCATCGGGGGCCGGGACCGCACTGTCGCGGGCGAGGAGCCGCAGTCGTTCGGCTATCGCACCCGGAGCATCAGGTTGAGCCGCCGCATCATCGCCCGAACGGAATCGCTGGAGATCTGGCTCGGTCCGACGGCGATGCCGCCGGGGCGGATCGCGAGCGTTCCCGAGGTATACGCCGGCGGCATCTGGGCGGGCGTGTGCCTCGCTTCCGTTGCCGGTGCCGGACGCCCCTTGAGCAGTGAAGGCACGTCGGCGGGGGTCCCCACCGCGCGCGCGACCTCGCCCGACGCGAGGCTCTGGGTTACGACGCTACCGGTAGGCGCCAGTACCACCGCCGGCGGAACCGCTGAATCGGCGGATGGGGCCGGTGCCTCGGCCGAGCGACCCGGGGCCGGATTCCACGTCACGGTGCGCCACGGCTCGACCGACTGCTCTCCCGCGCGAGCGCTCGCCGGCGGAGCCGCAGCCAGTCGGGGTCGTATCGCTGGAGCCTCGGCCCGAGTCTTCGGGGCGGGGGCGGCAGCGGGCTCAGGCTGCGCGGCTGGAGCACTGACTTCCACGGGTTCGGGGGGAGCCATCGGATCGGCCGGGGCCGCGGCGATCGGCGTGCTGGCCGGCGCGGCGCGGTACAGCGTGCTCGCGGTCCAGCCGATCCCGAGGGCGAGCACCACGCTCGCCGCCCAGGCCAACCGTGCCAACACTCGCCGCTGTCTGAAGATCCGCATCTGAGCCTGACGCCGGATGTCGGCGTACGCCGGGACCACCGTGTACCGCGGCGCCAGCCGGGCGAGCAGCGCCGTGGTCCGATCGCGGAGCGCGGCAATGCCGTCACGGGCGTCCCGACAGCGGGTACACTCCGCCAGATGGCTCTCGATCTCAACGCAGCGCAACCGCCCCAGCGCCTGATCGAGATACGCGTGCAGTTCGTCTTCAGGAATGTGCGGCATGTACTCTTCCAAACTGCCGATCGTGAGCTGCGACCAACCGCTTTCGTGCCCGCGCCAGGGTCGTTCCCACCGCGCCCACCGCCAGCCCGGTGTTGGCCGCGATCTCGGGATAACTCAGTCCTGCGTCCCACAGGAGGAGGATCTCGCGATCGCGCACCGACAACGCGCCCAGTGCATCCTGGAGATGCGCGAGCTCCTCGTCCCGTTCCACTTGCTCTTCCACCGACGGCTCGTACGGCGGCTGCGCCACAGGATCGCTCTTGAGCAGCGTCAGATGCCGCCGGCGACGGACCGCGGCTCGCGCCTCGTCGCGGGCCAGATTGGCGGCCACGGCGAACACCCAGGCACGCGGTTTCTCCGGCTGGTGCGTCAGCGCCCGCACGAACACTTCCTGC
>DASSUE010000475.1:0-2730 GCA_035707305.1 Gemmatimonadales bacterium | reverse complement strand
GAGCTTCAGCGACTCGGCGATCTTCCCGCGCTCCAGCAGATTCTCGAAGATGCCGAGCGCGGGGGGCCAGGTGCCCAGCACGATCGTGGCGCCCGCTTCGGCCAGCGCCTTGGCGATCGCGAAGCCGAAGCCGTTGTCGTCGGCAACGCCGGCGACGAAGGCCCGCTTGGAGGTCAGGTCGATGGGGAGCATGGTGCAACAAGCTATCGGCGGGCGGTCAGCGCGGCAAAGGCAGTGGCGGCTCCCGGCGCGGAGGCCAGAGCTCACAGTGAGCCCCCCGGGTGCTGTACAGGACACAAAACGCCCCCCGGCCGAATCGCGTGGACCAGGCGGACATCACAACCCGGTCGCCCGGGCTGAAGCGCGGGGCGGGGTCGTCGCTATCGGTCGAGCGGACGTGGGTGTGGACGGTGCCGATCCACTCCGGGGCGGCACATTCGCCCAGCGAGATCTCAGCGGCCGCGGTGAGCGAGTCCGACTCGCCGTCACCCAGCAGGCGAACCCGAACGATGTGCACGGTATCGTCGGTGATGATCCCACCCATGCACCCCACGCGTTCCCGCCGCTCCGCGACGCTGCTGGTCCAGATTTCCTTGAAACCGGCCTTGGCCGCGTCACTCAGGTGCCAGGCTGGCGACCCGCCGGGTGCCGACAGCACCACGGCCACGCCCAGCGCCGACGTCAGCCCGACGAACCGGTGATTCACGGGCTACTCCTGCCGCAGCACTTCCAGAGGCGGCTGGTGGAGGACGCCACGCGTGCTCGACAACCCGACGAGGACAGTGAGACCGACGATGGCCGTGACCAGCGCGAGCAGCTGCGGGAACGGCACCCAATAGCGTGCGTCGTCGAAGAAGAAGCGCGCGATGCCCCAGCCGGCCGCCGTGGCCAGCGCGACGGCGGTGACTGAAGCGAGAAGTCCGAGTGCCAGGTACTCGACGAACGCGATACGGAGCACCTGCCGGCGGGTCGCGCCGAGTGTTCGGAGCAACACGGCTTCGCGAACCCGCTGCAGTCGGCTGGTGGCGATCGCTCCCACCATTACCAGCGCGCCGGTGGCGAGGCTGAACAGTGCCATGAAACGGATGGCGAGACTGACCCGACCGATGATGCGCTCGATCTCGCGCTGAATCAGTGAGAGGTCCAGCGTCGTGATGTTGGACCAGCGTTCCGCCAGCTCGCGCTGCAGCTGCCCGCGGAGCGCGGCGTCCTCGACCCGGGTCAGCGTAATGAGCGTCTGGGGCGCCTGCTCCAGCGTTCCCGGCGCGAACACGATGAAGAAGTTGGGCTCGAAGCGAGCCCATTCCACGGTCCGCAGGCTGGTGACGCGGGTCCGCACCTCGACGCCCTGTATATCCCAGACGATCGCGTCTCCGATCGTGACCCCCAGTTCGCGGGCGAGATCCTGCTCCACCGATATGCACGCCGGCTGCGCGCCGGGCGGGCAGGCCGTGGCGGTCCACCAACGACCGCTGACCAGCTGTTCCGACGCGACCAGCGTGTCGCGATAGGTGGACCGGTACTCCCGGCGATAGGCCCAGGCGTTCCGGGGCTCTCCGCCTGCAGCCATCGAGTCGGCCAGCAGCTGATTCACCCGCCGCCCCTTGATAGACGCGATACGCATGGGGACGATGGGGACCGGTCCGATCTCGGGCAGCCGTCGCTCCGCGAGCCACGCCGCCACGCCCGGTGCCTGATCCGACTGCACGTCGAGCAGCAGCAGGTTGGGTCGCTGCGGGCCGCCGGTAGTCGACAGACCGCGAAGCAGATTGTGCTGAACCAGAAACAGTGTGCCGAGCAGGAACGCGCCGAACCCGAGCGCGAGCACAACCGCCACGGTCTGGTTGGCCGGGCGGAACAGATTGGCAAGACCCTGTCGCCAGACGTACGGCCATCCGGCCGGGAACCACCGCCGTACTCCGCGCACCAGCAGCCAGGCGGCGAGCCAGAGCACCCCGAGCACGGCGCCGATCGCCGCCGAGAAGATGGCCGCGGTGCGCACCCCGCCCACCTCGACCGCCGCGAGCAGCACGATGCTCGCCCCCAGCGCCGCCACCGCCGGCCAGCGCCACGGATCCCGAGACCGGGCGGTCGGTTCGTACGCGCGGCGCAACGCCGCGAGCGGAGTAATCCGCCGCACACCAAGCAGCGGGAGCACGGCGAAGATGAGCGCCGTCCAGAGTCCCATCCCGACCCCCAGCGCGATGGCGGCCGGCGCGATCTCGGCATTCACGTCCACCGGCAGCATGCCCTCGAGCAACCCGGGCAGCAGCTGCTGAACCACCACGCCGGCCGCGGCGCCCAGCACACTGCCCGCGGCTCCCAGCGCGGCGGCCTGCAACAGGTAGATCGCGAACACCTGCCCGGCGGTTGCTCCAAGGCATCGAAGCACCGCGATCGTATCGAGCTTGCGGCGCACGAACACCACGACCGCACTCCCGACGCCAATGCCGCCCAGGAGCAAGGCGATCAGCGCCACCAGCCCGAGATAACGGCCGAGACGCGCGAGGACGTCGTTGAGATCTTCCTCGTCGTCCGCCACCGTGCGAATCCGCACCCGCTCGGACCGGAGCACGGGGCGGTACTGGGTGGCGAGCCGGTCGGCGTCGGCGGATGTGCGGAGCTTGATGAACGCCTGCCGCTCCGCCCGGGAGCCGAAGCCGAGCAGCTTGGTCTCCTCGAGGTAGGCGGCGGGGATGAACACCCGCGGCCCGAACGCCGAGCGCATGC
>DASSUE010000474.1:0-5990 GCA_035707305.1 Gemmatimonadales bacterium | reverse complement strand
CCGAGACCGCGCGCTGGAAACGGTCCGCACGGCACTGGCCCGATATCCGCTCGAGAAAATGCCGCCCCTCAATCGTCCGTATCCTCGGCTCGCGAAATTCTTCGCCCAGGCGGGCGAGCGCGAGACCGCCCGCCGCCTCCTGCGCGAGTACGAGGCGAACGTGCCCGGCGGAATCCGCCGCGGCAGTCAGTTCAGGCACTCTGCGTATGGCGAGCTGGCGCTGGCGGACGGGCGGCTGGAGGACGCAGCAAACGCCTTCCGAGCGATCAGCGCGGAGTTCGCGGTCTGCAACATGTGCGGTCAATACGACCTGGGCCGAGTCTTCGATCGGATGGGGGCGCCGGACTCCGCGCGCGCAGCCTACGAGCGCGCCGCCAATTCGCCGAACTTCTTCCGCGTGATGGGCGACGCGTTCGGCCTGGCGCCCTCCTACAAGCGGCTGGGCGAGCTGTACGAAGCCAAGGGAGACCGGAAGAGAGCCGCGGACTACTACGGAAAGCTCGTGGATCTGTGGAAGGACGCCGACGCCGAGCTCCAGCCGGCTGTGACCGAGATCCGGCAGCGGCTGGCGCGGCTGGCACAGGAGCCGGGATCGTGACGTCCTCCGCGAGCGCCGCTGCGGCCATCACCGCAGCACTCGCCGGGCGCTACCGCATTGAGCGGGAGCTCGGCCAGGGTGGGATGGCCACGGTCTACCTGGCGGAAGATCTCAAGCACCGCCGCCGCGTTGCCGTGAAGGTCTTGCGGTCGGATCTCGCGCAGTCACTGGGACCGACGCGCTTTCTCCGCGAGATCGAGATCGCGGCGCAACTCGCGCATCCCCACATCCTCCCGTTGCACGACTCGGGCGAAGCGGATGGTTTCCTTTACTACGTGATGCCGTTTGTCGAGGGCGAGTCGCTGCGCCAACGGCTCACCCGCGGCGGTGCGCTTCGGCCAGCCGATGCGGCGCGGTTCCTCCGGGAGATCGCCGACGCCCTGGCCCATGCCCACGCCCATGGCGTCGTGCACCGCGACATCAAGCCCGAGAACGTGATGCTCTCCGGCCGGCACGCGCTCGTGATGGATTTCGGGGTCGCCAAGGCCGTGAGCGACGCGGTGGGCGAAGGGCTCACGACCGTCGGCATGACGTTGGGCACGCCGGCCTACATGGCGCCGGAGCAGGCGGTCGCCGATCCCAACGTCGATCATCGCGCGGACATCTACGCGCTCGGGGCCGTCGGGTACGAGATGCTCACCGGCCGCCCCCTTTACGCCGGGATGAGCCCCCAGCAGGTGCTGGCGGCCCACATCACCCGGCCGCCCGAACCCATCCCCGCCGTTGTAAACGGTCACCCAGTGCCGCCGGCGTTCGCAGCGATCGTGATGCGCTGCCTGGAGAAGCGCGCCGACGCGCGACCCCACCATGCGGGTGATCTGGTGCCGTTGCTTGAGGGCGCCGCGACCCCGAGCGGCGGCACAACGCCGCCGGATCTCGCGGGGGCAACCTCACCCGCCATCGAGGCAGCCATCCGCCGGGGCCATCCCGTCCGAGTAGCCCTGCTGTTCGCCGCGGCCGCAGCCGTCGTGCTCGCCAGCGTTGCCTTTCTCACCTACAGGCTCGGATTACCCGGCTGGGTCATCGCAGGTGCGGCGGTGCTGCTTCTTGTCGGGCTCCCGATCATGCTCGTCACCGGTTTGCACGAGCGCCGCCGCGCCCTCGCCCGCGGGACGAGTCCTTCACTACTCGCTGCCGACACCGGCGTCACCCAGCATTTCACCTGGCGGAAGGCGATCATGGGCGGCGTGCTCGCGTTCAGCGGGTTGACGGTGCTGGCGGCCGTCTACAGCGCAATGCGTCTCCTCGGCGTCGGGCCGGTCGGCACGCTGGTGGCCGCGGGCAGGCTCGCCGAGCGCGATCGGCTCATCCTCGCGGACTTCGAGAACCGCACGGCCGACTCGACGCTGGGTGGCTCGCTGACCGAGGCACTCCGGGTCGATCTCTCGCAGTCGCCGACCGTCCGCCTGGTGGACGCAGCTGATGTCAGCGACGCCCTCGTCCGTATGCAGCGTCCACCGGGGGCCTCCGTCACGCCGGAGGTGGCGCGGGAGGTAGCTGAACGCTCAGGTATCAAGGCGGTTGTGGCTGGGCAGATCGATCCAGTTGGAACGGGATACGTGCTTTCCGCCAGCCTGCTCTCCGCTGTCGATGGACGTTCGCTCGTTGCGGTCCGGGAGACGGCTGAGAACGCGCGCGGGTTGCTCGCTGCCATCGACCGCCTTTCAGGGAAGCTGCGCGAGCGGATAGGCGAATCGCTCGTCACCATCCGCTCAAATCCGCCTCTCGAGCAGGTCACTACCCGCTCGCTGGCCGCAATCCGGAAGTACTCGGAAGGTGCTCGGCTGATCGATCTCGGAACTCCGGAAGCGGCGATTCCGGCACTCGAGGAGGCGATCGCGCTCGACAGTAGTTTCGCGATGGCGTGGCGGAAGCTCGCGGTTGCGATCGGCAACTCCCGAGGATCCCGCGCGCGAGAAGCCGCAGCGAGCACCCGGGCGTATCGGCTCCGCGATCGGCTTCCGGGGGTCGAACGAGACCTGACGACGGCGTATTACTACGGCGCGGTGGAAGGGGATCTCGAGAAGGAGGCCGCGACCTATCGGTCCCTGCTGGAGCGGGAGCCCGACAACGGGACGGCGCTCAATAACCTGGCGCTCAACTACAACATGACCCGCCGGTACGCGGCCGCGGAAAGCCTCGTCGTGCGCGCCCTCCGAACTGGCCCCGCCGCGCAGTACTACTTCCAGCTGATGTTCGCACAGGTGGGGCAAGGCCGTCTCGACGATGCGCGGGCGACGGCGTCGCGTGCGTGGGACTCGTTGCCGGCGGGCACGCCGGCGAGGCAGGAATTTCCCGCGTTGATGGCGACTGCCATGCGCGATTACAGGGCCGCGGACAGCATCTACCGGAAGATCCGGCGGGACGCGGCGGCGAGCTTGGAGTATCAATCGCGGACCGCGCGCGCGCTTTCTGCGCTGGCTGAGATGCGGGGACGTCTCAAGGAGGCGATCCAGCTCCAGCGGGAACGGATGGCCACCGCGGAATTGCGTGGGCTTCCTGGAGACTTCATTGAAGGTGCAGCGCAGCTCGCCTGGATCGAGCTGCGGTACCGCAATCGTTCTGCGGAGGCGCTTGCCATTGTGGAGGCAGCGCTCGCGCGCCATCCCCTCGACTCGATCATCCCGGAGAACCGCCCCTACCTGAATATCGCCGAGGTGTACGCGGCGGCAGGACGAGTCGAGCAGGCGCGACGGCTGCTGCGAGAGTACGAGACCCTTGTTCCGCAAGGGATGCGGCGGGCTGATGACCGGCGTGCCGCGGCCTACGGGCATGTTCTGGAAGCGGAGGGGCGCACAGCCGATGCTGCCGCGTCGTACCGCGAATGGGAGCAGTATCCGGGTGAGTGCCACTTCTGTGGCACGCCGGAGCTAGCGCAGCTCTATGACAAGACGCGACAGCTCGACTCCGCGATCGTACTGTATGAGCGGTTTGTTAATACTCCGTCGATGAATATCAAGGGACTTGTACACAGCACGAGTCTGGCGGCGGGCTACAAACGGCTCGGCGAGCTGTATGAGGCGAAGGGCGACCGCCGGAAAGCGTCGGAGTCCTACGGCAAGTTCGTAGATCTCTGGAGCGATGCCGACGCGGAGCTTCAGCCGGGCGTGAAGGAAGTTCGGGGGCGGCTGGCGCGGCTCACGCAAGAGCCCAGTACCTAGCGCCATGCGGATCGCCGTCGTCGGCGCCGGCGGTGTCGGCGGGTATTTCGGTGCACGCCTGGTGCAGGCGGGCGAGGACGTCACATTCATCGCGCGCGGGACTCAGCTTCAGGCGCTGCGCACCCAGGGTCTTCGCATCGAGTCACCCCGCGGCAACGCGACGCTCGGTCCGCAGCGCGCGACCGAAGATCCGCGCGAGGTCGGCCCGGTGGACGCGGTTCTCCTCTGCGTGAAGACGTGGCAGCTCACCGACGCCGCAGCGGCGAGTGCCCCACTGCTCGGACGGGAGACATGCGTCGTCCCGTTTCAGAACGGCGTAGAGGCAGCCGACCAGTTAACCGAGGTGCTCGGACCCGGATCGGTGCTCGGGGCGGTCGCGAAGATCGTAGCGTTCATCGACGGACCCGGCCGGATCCGCGACGTGGGCGGGCCTACCGCCGCCGCGTTCGCGGAGCTCGACAACCGTCCCTCCGCGCGGGTCGATCGACTCCGGAACGCGTTCCGCGGAGCCGGGCTCGAGGTGGAAGAGCCGCCGGATATCCATGCCGCCATCTGGATCAAATTCCTCTTTGTGGCAACGGCCGGTGGGATCGGGGCGGTCGCGCGGCAGCCGATCGGGGTCCTCCGCCGGGTTCCCGACGCCCGCCGACTGCTCCAGGCCGGGATGGGCGAGATCGCCGCGCTCGCAGCCGCGCGGGGAGTGCGCTTGCCGGACGACATCGTCGCGCGTACGATGGCCTTCGTGGATACGTTGCCGCCCGCGGGCACCGCATCGCTCCAGCGCGACATCGTCGAGGGCCGGCGGTCGGAGCTGGATGCCTGGAGCGGCGCCGTAGTCCGTCTGGGACTGGCGGCCGGCGTGCCGACGCCGGTCCACTCGTTCATTTACGGCAGCCTGCTGCCGTCCGAGCTACACGCGCGAGGTCAGCTGTGAGCAGCAACCCCCACACGGCCTACCGCTCCCAGGACATCCTCACCGTGGTCATGGGTGGCGGGGCAGGGACGCGGCTCTTCCCGCTGACGAAGGACCGCGCCAAGCCCGCCGTGCCGCTAGCGGGGAAGTATCGGCTGGTCGATATCCCCATCAGCAACTGCATCAACTCGGACCTCCGCCGGATCTTCGTGCTGACGCAGTTCAACTCCAGCTCACTCCATCGACACATCCAGGAGACGTACCGGTTCGACCACTTCTCGCCCGGGTTCGTCGAGATCCTCGCCGCCCAGCAGACACCGGACCGAACTTCCTGGTATCAGGGGACGGCGGATGCCGTGCGGCAGAATCTGGTGCATCTCTCGAACTACCCGCACCGCTTCGTGCTGATTCTGTCCGGCGATCAGCTCTACCGGATGAACTATCGCGCCATCGTCCAGCGTCATCTCGCTACCGAGGCCGAGGTGACGGTAGCGACGATGCCGGTGACTCCGGCGGCCGCCAGTGCGTTCGGAATCATGCAGGTGGCGCGCGACGGGCGGATCACCCGGTTCGTGGAGAAACCCAAGGATCCCGCAATGCTCGCCTCGCTCGCCACCGATTGGAGCGCGTTCGGCGAGACTCCGGCCGCGGGTGCGGACGCGGTCCTCGGCTCGATGGGGATCTATCTTTTCGACCGGACCGTTCTGGAGCGGTCGCTGGAGGGGGATGAGGAGGACTTCGGAAAGCACCTGATCCCCAAACTGATCGGCACCCGGCGGGTGTTCGCCCACATGCACCAGGGGTACTGGGAGGACATCGGGACCATCCGGTCGTTTTACGAGGCCAACCTCGATTTGTGCGAGCCCGTACCGCAGTTCAACTTCTACGACGCGACCGCGCCCGTGTTCACCCATGCCCGCTATCTGCCGCCCACCAAGGCGGTCCGGTGCCGGATGGATCGCTCGGTGATCGCGGACGGGTGCATCGTGATCGATGCGGAGATTACCCACTCGCTCATCGGTGTGCGCAGCCGGATCCATGCGGGCGCCGCCATCCGCGATTCGCTGGTGATGGGTGCCGACTTCTACGAAACACCGGACCGGGTCCGCCCGGACGCGCCGCCGATCGGTGTGGGAGAGAACACGGTGATCGAGCGGGCGATCGTGGACAAGAACGCCCGCATCGGCAGCAACGTCCGGATCACGCCGGACGGTAAGCCGGCGGACATGGACGGACCGAACTTCTACATCCGCGACGGGATCGTGGTGATCCCGAAGAATGCCGTGGTTCCCGACGGCACCGTGATCTGACGCAGGAG
>DASSUE010000473.1:0-12183 GCA_035707305.1 Gemmatimonadales bacterium | reverse complement strand
GTTCATGCTGTGGCTCCAGCGCAAGCCGGCCATGGCGACGCTGAGCATCTGACCATGAGACTCTTCGCGAACGCCAACTACGATTTCATCGGCCGTCGCCGGCTGGGATACCTCATCAGCGCGGCGCTCATCGTGCCCGGGCTCCTGCTGCTGCTCATTCGCGGCGTGAACTACAGCGTCGAGTTTACCGGTGGAACGCTGATGCAAGTGGAGAGCACCGTACCGGTGGACGTCGGCGCCGTGCGAGGCGCATTGGCCACGGCGGGACTTCCCACTGCGGAACTGCAGACGTTCGGCTCCGAGCGCGAGCTCGTGATCCGCGCCCGCGTGGCCCGGGCCGGGACCGACGCCAACGACACCCAGGCCACCTCGGATGCGGTGCGCGCTGCCCTGGATCAGACGATCGGGGCGGGGAAGTACAGCGTGGTCCGTACCGAGGCCGTGGGACCCAAGGTTGGCTCGGAGCTGCGCCAGAAAGCCGTGATCGCGATCCTCCTGTCGTTCGCGGTCGTGCTGATCTACCTGGCGATCCGCTTCGAGTGGCGGTTCGGGGTCGCGGCGGTCATCGCCACGGCGCACGACATCGTGGCGTCGCTGGCGTTCATCGGTCTCACCCGGCTGGAGGTCAGCCTGTTCGTGGTCGCGGCCCTCCTCACGATCGTGGGATACTCGCTCAACGACACCATCGTGATCTTCGACCGGATCCGCGAGAACCTGCACAAGTCCAAGCGCGAGGAATTCATCGCGGTCCTGAACCGATCGATGAACGAGACCTTGCCCCGCACTTTCTTTACCGGCACGACCGCCGTGGGAAGCCTCGTGGCGCTGTCCGCGCTCGGCGGTGACGTGGTGCGCCCGTTCGCGATCCTCATGCTCTTCGGCGTGGCGGTGGGCACGTTCTCGTCGCTCTTCATCGCGGCGCCGGCCCTGCTCGCGATCGAGCGGAAATGGCCGGGTGAGGATGTTCGCGGCGTACGAACTCCAGGCAAGGCACCGCAGCGGCCCACCAGCGGCCGCCCTTCGCCGGCGCACACCGCCGCCCGGCACCGCACGCGACCGGCCACCTGATCCCCGGCCGGTCCCCGCCGCGTCTCTCTGTCCGTGCTCGTTGACACGCATTGCCACCTCGCGGACCCGGCCTATGAGGCGGACCGCGAGGCGGTGCTCGGGCGCGCGGTCGAGGCCGGCGTCGAACGGATCGTGGTGATCGGTGAGACCCCTGAAACGGCGGCACGCGCGTTCGACCTCGCGGCGAGGGATTCGCGGCTTGCCGCGACCGCGGGTCTCCACCCTCACGAGGCCCGCCGTTGGGACGCATCCGTCGCGGAATGGCTGCGCGGTGCGCTCGCGGATTCTCGTGCGGTCGCGGCCGGTGAAATGGGGCTGGACTACCATTACGACCATTCGCCCCGGGAGGTGCAACGCGCCTGCTTCGATGCCCAGCTGGCGATCGCCGAAGAGCTCGGAAAGCCGGCCGTAATCCACGCCCGCGAGGCCGACGATGACGTGGCCGCCGCGCTCCGCGCTCACCCCGGTGTCACCGCTATCCTGCACTCGTTCAGCAGTGGCCCCGACCTCTTGCGGGCCGGGGTGGACCTGGGGCACTATGTGTCGTTCAGCGGGATGGTGACGTTCCGCAACTGGCGGCTCGACGATGCCATCCGGGCCACGCCGCCCGACCGGTTGCTGATCGAGACCGATGGTCCGTACCTCGCGCCCGTTCCCCATCGAGGCAAGCGGAACGAGCCGGGGTACGTTCGTCTGGTGGCGGAACAGATCGCGCGGGTGCTGAGGCTCGACGTCGCCGAGCTGATGGCCCGGACCGGCGCGAACGCTGAGCGCGTGTTCGGATTCGCACGGACCCGGTGACGCCGGATCGGGCATCGCTCCCGGGGCGCACCGCTCACTGCTCACCGACTAAGAGGGTAGGCTCGTGACCGCGACCGCCGCACCACCCGCCGTTCCGTCCGACATCGCCATCGCGCAGGCGGCCAAGCTCCGTCCCATCGCTGACGTGGCCGCCGAGGTGGGGCTCGGGCCCGACGAGTTGCTGCCGTACGGGCGGACCAAGGCGAAGATTGCGCCGGAGGCCGTCGCCAAGCGGCGGACCGCCAAGCAGGGCAAGCTGGTGCTGGTGAGCGGGATCAATCCCACGCCGGCTGGCGAAGGGAAATCCACGGTGACGATCGGCGTGGCGCAGGCGCTCCGGCGGCTGGGGCAGAAGGTCATGGTGGCCATTCGTGAGCCCTCCCTGGGACCGGTATTCGGCGTGAAAGGCGGCGCCGCAGGCGGGGGCTACGCCCAGATCGTGCCGATGGATGAGATCAACCTCCACTTCACCGGCGACTTTCACGCGATCACGTCGGCTCACAACCTGCTGTCGGCGATGCTCGACAACCATCTCCATTGGGGCAACGCGCTCGCCATCGATCCGCGTCGGATCACCTGGCCTCGCACGATGGACATGAACGACCGTGCGCTCCGGTCCATGGTGGTGAGCCTCGGCGGAATCAACGCCGGGCCGGTGCGGGAAGAGCGATTCGTGATCGTCCCCGGCAGCGAGATCATGGCGATTCTGTGTCTCGCCACCGACCTGCAGGATCTCGAGGCGCGGATCGGCCGCATCATCGTCGGGTATACCCGCGACCGGAAACCCGTCACCGCCGCCGATCTGAAGGGCGCGGGGGCGATGACCCTGCTGCTCAAGGACGCGATCCTCCCCAACCTGGTGCAGACCCTCGAGGGGGGGCCGGCACTGGTGCACGGTGGCCCCTTCGGCAACATCGCACACGGCTGCAACTCGGTCGCAGCCACCAAGCTGGCGCTCTCGCTCGG
Organism: Gemmatimonadales bacterium; assembly: GCA_035707305.1. Lineage (GTDB taxonomy): Bacteria > Gemmatimonadota > Gemmatimonadetes > Gemmatimonadales > GWC2-71-9 > DASQPE01. Next base: position 9,348 of record DASSUE010000473.1, on the reverse strand, counting down.
CGACGTCGTGCTCACCGAGGCCGGATTCGGCGCCGATCTCGGCGCGGAGAAGTTCTTCGACATCAAGTGCCGGTTCGCGGGGCTGGAGCCGCAGGCGGCGATCGTCGTGGCCACGGTGCGGGCGCTGAAGATGCACGGCGGGGTGAAGAAGGATGGCCTCGGGACGCCCGACGTCGCCGCCCTGAAGCGCGGTCTCGTGAACCTCGAGGCCCATGTAGAGAACATCATGAAGTTCGGCGTCCCGCCGGTCGTCGCGCTGAACCGCTTTACCTCCGATACAAAGGAGGAGGTGGACACCGTTCTCGAGGCGTGCCGTACCTGGGGCGCGCGCGCCGCTCTCAGCGAGGTCTGGGCCAAGGGCGGGGCGGGCGGGGAGGCCGTGGGGCGCGAGGTCCTCGCTGCGCTCGACGAGGGCAAGGCGCGCTTCAAGCCGCTCTACGATGCCAACCGCCCAGTTAAGGAGAAGATCGAGACGATCGCGCGAGAGATCTACGGCGCCGATGGCGTCGACTTCACGCCGGTGGCGAGCAAGAACATCGAGCAGATCGAAGCCATCGGGTACGGCAATACACCGGTGTGCATGGCCAAGACGCAATACTCTTTCTCCGACGACCCGGGCAAGCTGGGGCGGCCCAGCGGGTTCCGAATCACCGTGCGGGATGCGTACGTCTCGGCCGGCGCCGGGTTCGTCGTGGCGTTGGCGGGGGATATCATGACGATGCCCGGACTGTCCAAGCAGCCCGCGGCCGAAGCGATCCGCGTGCTTCCGGACGGAACTATCGAAGGTTTGTTCTGATGCGGCAGGTTGCCACGGACGGCGCGCCGAAAGCCATCGGCCCCTACAGCCAGGGCATCGTCCTGAACGGTCTGGTCTACACCGCCGGCCAGACCCCCCTCGATCCCGCCACGGGCGAGATGGTCACAGGCGGGATCCCCGAGCAGACCGCGCGGGCGCTCGCGAACGTCCGCGCCATCCTCGAGGCGGCGGGGTCGGGGCTCGGGCACGTCGTGAAGACGACGGTGTTCTTGACCGACATGGCAGATTTCCCGGAGATGAATGCGGTCTACGCCGACGCGTTCGGTGCCCACCGGCCCGCGCGCTCGACCGTCGCGGTGAAAGCACTGCCCCGGGGAGCGCGGGTCGAGATCGAGGCCATCGCCGAAGTCGCGAGCGAGCGCTAAGCAGTGACACCGGTTGCGCGATCCTCGTGCCCCGCACCGCTCACCGCACACCGCACACTGCATTCTGGGGGTGGATCGGGCCTGGTGGCTCGGCCGGTCTTCAAAACCGCGACGGAGGCGCCCTGCGCGGCTCCGGTGGGTTCGATTCCCACACGCTCCCGTCGGCTTCCCTTGCTGATCCTGATGCTCGCGCTGTCGACCGCCGTCTGGCCATCCCGGCTCGGGGCGCAGGACTCGACCGCGACACCCGTGGATACGCTTGTCGCGGACACGATTCATCCGGCGATGCTAGACACCGTCGCGACGTCGCTGCCTGACTCGGCCCGGCGGCCGGTCCGGCCGTTCGGGGCGTTCTGGCGATCGCTGCTGGTGCCCGGGTGGGGTCAGCTCAAGGTCGGGCGGAAAATGACCGCCGGTCTCTTCGTGATCACGGAAGGCATCACCGTGGGCATGAGCATCAAGGCAAACCGTGATCTCGGGTATCTGCGGCGGATCGGTGCGGACAGTGCCTCCATCGCCGCGAAAGTACGGACCCGTGAGGACTGGTACGTGCTGCTGGCGGTCAACCACCTCCTCGCCGGTCTCGAAGCGTTCATCGCGGCGCAGCTGCTCGACTTCCCCGCCGAGCTCCACGTGGAGCGCACGCCCGGCCGGATCGACGCGGGCGTCTCGGTGCCGCTTCACCTTCCATGAGTGACGGCGCGCCGGTTGGCGTGTTCGATTCCGGCATCGGCGGTCTCACCGTCGCGCGCGCAATCTTCGAGCGACTCCCCAACGAGAGCACCATCTACTTCGGCGACACCGCCCGAGTGCCCTACGGCCCCAAGTCGGAGGAAACGGTTCGGCGGTACAGCCTCGAGATCCTCGACTGGCTGCTGCGGCAGGGCGTCAAGGCCGTCGTGGTCGCGTGCAATACCGCCACCGCGCGCGCGCTCGATGCGCTCCGGGACGCCTCGCCCGTGCCGGTTGTCGGTGTCATCGAGCCGGGAGCCCGCGCCGCGGTGACCGCTTCAGCGGGGCGCACGATCGGGGTCATCGGAACCGTCGGCACGATCGCCAGCAATGCATACGTACGCGCCATTCGCGGCCTCGACCCTGGGGCGCGGGTTCAGCAGGCGCCGTGTCCGCTGTTCGTACCGCTGGTCGAGGAGGGCTGGTTCGATCACACCGCCACCGAGCTCGTGGCGCGGGAGTATCTCGAGCCACTGTCGCGTGGCGGAGTCGGATCGCTTGTGCTCGGCTGTACCCACTATCCGCTGCTCAAGCCGCTGCTCGGCCGCGTCATGGGACCTGGAGTCGCCCTCATCGACAGCGCGCAGGAGACCGCGCTCGAGCTCGCCGGAGTGCTGCGCGATCGCGGACTCGCCACCAGCAGTCGCCGAGCCCGTCATCGCTTCGTGGTGAGCGACGACCCGACCCGGTTCCGCCAGGTCGGTGCCCGGTTCATTGGAGAGCGGCTGGGCGACGCCGAGGTGGTGCCGATGGGGTGAAGCGGCGGAGTTCGGCGGTGGCGTTGGTCGCGAGCGCGTAGCGGAAGCCGTCGAACCACGCGCCCGGGTTGAGGTACTGACGCCCCGGAGCCAGCTGGACCAAGGCGGGCCGATGGGTATGCCCGAGCACCAGGAGGCCGAGCGTCGGATCGTTGCGGAGCCGCTCGGCGGCCCATCGTTCCTGGGCCGCCGCCTCCCGGTCGAGCTGCACGCCCTCGAGGCCGTCGTGGCCCAGTTTGGTGGTGAGCCATCGGACCAACGGCACCCCGAGGTCCGGGTGCAGCACCCGGTACACGGCTGACGTCGCCGGCATGCGGACCAACCGCTGGAGCATCCGGCCCTGCGGTGCCGACGACATGGCATCGCCGTGGAGAGCCAGCACTCGCCGGCCGCCTACCTGGAGCTCGAGCTGATCGGCGCCAAAGCGTACGCCAAGCTCTTCGGTCCAGAAGGCTCCGCCCCAGCGGTCGTGATTGCCGCCCACGACGGAGACCGGGATGCGCGCCGCCAGCCGGCCCAGCGCGGCGGCGACACGGAAGCCGTCGCGCGGAATCACCCGGCGATACGCGAACCAGAACTCGAACAGATCGCCGTTGACCAGCAAGGCGTCGCCCAGGTCCGGCACGGTATCGAGAAACTCGAGCAGCGCATTCTCGGCCTCCGGAGCGGAGTGTCCCAGATGCGCATCCGCGACGATCACGAGAGTGCTTGCCGTCACGGCGGAAACTTGCCGGAGGCCGAATGAGCGGACAAGCTGATGGCGGCGGCGTCACCGAGGTCTCGGTGCGGGTCAACTACTCCGAGACCGACCAGATGGGCGTCGTGTACCACGCGCGGTATCTGGTCTGGCTGGACGTGGCACGCTGCGAGCACCTGCGGGTCACTGGGCTCTCCTACCGCGAGCTCGAGGAACGGGGGCTGCGGCTCGCGGTGAGCGAGGTGAGCGTCCGGTACCGTCGGCCGGCCCGCTACGATGACGTGGTGCGGGTTCGCTGTTGGGTGCGTGAGCTCGCGTCGCGGCGGATCACGTTCGGCTACGCGGTGGAACGCGCGGGTGACGGCGCATTGCTCGCCACCGCGACGACGTCGCTGCTGCCGCTCGATACCACCATGGTGCTCTGCCGCATGCCGGACGATGTGATCCGGCGCCTGATACCGGTGCCCGATCCGGTTCGCCTCTGACGTGACGCCCCGGGGACTCGCAGGACGCGCCTGGCTTCGAGTGCGCGCCGGGGCTTGGGTTGCCCTCGCGTTCGGGGTCGAACCCCTTCCGGCACAGACTCCGGCACCCGTCGAGATGCTGGCAGCCCTGCTCGCGAGCGAGGACGCGCGGCGCTACGATGCCACGTTGCTGCGCCGGGCCGCAGCGGCGCCTGACTCGCTGGTGCGACTGCGCGCCGCGCTGGCTGCCGGGCGGATCGGCGACCAGCGGGCGGGGCCGGTCCTCGTATCGCTCCTCGGCGACACCGTTCCCTCGGTCGGCGCGAGCGCGGCCTTCGGCATCGGCCTGCTGCACGATTCCTCACTGGTCGGCGCGCTGGTCGCCCGGCTGCAGCGCGGCCCGCTCGATTCCGCGACCGCGGCGGAGGTGATAGGAGCGCTGGCCAAGAGTGGCGGCCGGCGCGCGTCCGTCATCCTGGCCCGGCTGTTGGACCGCGAGCTGGAACCGGGGGGTGATGGTGCCCGATCGGCCCTCGCCAGCGCGCTCCTCGAGGCGTGGAGACTGCCGGCGGACCCACCGATCGCGGCGCTTCGGCGCTATGCCCGCGATCCCGATCCCGAGCTGCGCTGGCGCGCGGTCTACTCCCTCGCCCGGATGCGTCCGCCCGACGCTGCGGCCGAGCTGCTGGCTGCCAGCCTGGATTCCCACGCTGTCGCGCGGATGTACGCGCTTCGCGCGCTGACCGAGCGGTACGTCAGCAAGACCGCGATCGATTCGGGCGACGTGAAGCGTGTACTGGCGTCGGCGACGAGCGACGCTGCGCCCGGGGTTCGCGCGTGGGCCCTGCTTGCGCTCGGCACGTGGCGCGACTCGACGCTCGTGCCCGCAGCCGCCGCGCGCTTCGACGACACGATTCCCAATGTGCAGGTGCAAGCCGCGACCGCGCTGGGGCAGCTCGGCGGACGCCCCGCGGTCCTCGCGCTCGCGGCGGCCCACGGCCACGCCGCGGTGTGGGCGGTGCGACGGGAGGCGTTGCTCGCGCTGGCGCGCGCCGATACCGGTGCGTACCGCCTAGTGGCCGTTCCGTGGCAGCGAAGTTCCGATTGGCGTGAGCGGGCCGCTGCAGCCGAAGGCTGGGCATTGGCGCGATCCAGCGACGCCCCGCGATGGCGGCACGATCCAGATGGGCGGGTCGTGGCGGCAGGATTGCAGGCGTGGCTCGGCGAGGCCGACAGCAATGACGCCGCGATCCTCGCCGCCGCGCGCGAGTTGGTGAGCCACTCGGACGGTGGGGTCCGAAGCGTGGCCGCCGATGCGCTGGCACGGGCACCGTCGCCGTCCGACATTCCCGCGCTGGTTGGCGCATTCCGCGCCGCGGCCGGCGATTCGTTTCCCGAGGCGGCCCAGTCAGCCGTCGCCGCGCTCGCGGCCATCGCGAGTCGCGATGATTCATCAGCCGAGCTGGTGCGCCGTGCCTTCCTGCGCCGGGTCGGGCCGCCGCGGAGCTATCTGCTTCGTCGCTGGGCGGTCGAGCACTGGCCCGAGGCCGCGACCCGGTGGGGGCCCGCAGTCCCCATCCCGACCGGTCGCAGCCGAGCGGAATATCACTCTCTCGTGCGTCGGCGCCTCTTGGGCGATGGCCGCCGGCCCCGGGTGCGGATCGAGACCGCGCAGCTGGGCTCGATCGACGTCGAGCTGCTCGGCGACGAGGCCCCGCTCACGGTTGAGCGCTTCCTCGGCATCGTGGATCGCAGCCTGCGGGACGGCGGCCGCTGGCACCGCGTCGTGCCCAACTTCGTCGTCCAGGATGGCGACCCCCGCGGCGACGGTTGGGGCGGGCCCCCGGTTGCCGGCGCACCGGTCCACGCCTGGGCGATTCGAGACGAGCTCAACCGGATCCGCTACGCGGAGCCGGTCCTCGGCATGGCGTTGTCCGGCCCTGACACCGGAAACGGCCAGTGGTTCATCAATCTCAGTCCGCAGCCGCATCTCGACGGCACCTACACCGTATTCGGCCGGGTGCTCGAGCGGGGCGGGCTGGACCGCATCGCGCAGGGCGATTCGATCGTCGCCGTCTACCAAGTGAGCGCGCCTAGGTGAGCCAATTACCTTTGGGACACCTATGCGCCTTCTGCCCGTGCTCCTGATTGCCGCTGCGGCATGCCGCACCGCCGCACCTGGAGCGGTGGTGCCCGAGGCCGCCCCGGCCGTCTCCGCGGCGCAGGTGGCCGATTGGGTGCGGCCCACCGTTCCCACGGCGCCGCGCCTCATCCGTTTCAAATGGCTGTTCCGCGACGATAACTCCAGCGCCGGTGGCCGCGGGAGTGCACGCATCGCTCCACCGGATTCACTTCGGTTCGATGTGTCGGGGCCGTTCGGCAGCAACGCCAGCGCCGCTGCCGTCGTTGGTGATTCGGCGCTGTGGGTCCAGCCGCCGGATGCGATCAAAAAGCTGGTGCCCAATTACCCGCTGATGTGGGCGCTCCTCGGCGTGGCTCGCATGCCGGGCGAGGGGGCCGCGTTGCGGGGCGCGTCGGAGGACGGCCGCACTGCGTGGGAATACGCTGCCGGCGCCGATACTATCGTCTATGTTCGAACCACGGGGTCGACCGAGCGATTCATGGCCGAGGTGCGCGAGGGCGGGAAGCTCATCGGCCGGGTCGAGACGACGCTGGCTGCGGACGGGGTGCCCAAATCCTCCCGCCTCACCGTCCCCTCCGCGCCCGCCCGGCTCGACGTCACGTTTCTTTCCGCGGCGTCCGCCGACTCCTTCACGGCCGATGTCTGGCGCCCGCGCGCGTCGCGCTAGCAACCTGCGTGGCGCGGTGGTCATCGCGCTCGCCCTCGGCGGATGTTACGGGTTCGCCGGCGGTGGGCTCCCGCCTGGGGTCAAGACGGTCGCCATCCTTCCGTTCGAGAATTTGACCTCCGAACCCACGCTCACCCGCGACATTCAGGACGCGGTTCGCGACGCCATGGAGGGGCGGCTGGGTCTCCGGCAGGCCGGTGAGGGCAGCGCCGATGCCGTGGTGCGGGGCACCATCTCACGGTACGAGCCTGACCTGCCGGTCGCGTATCAGAACACCGGCGAGACCGATGTACAGGTGACGCAGCGACTGGTGCAGATCACGGTGGCGGTGGAGATCGTCGACCAGCGCACCGGACGCACCTTGTGGGAGCGCTCGGGGCTGACCCTCGACGGCAACTACGATCCCGGCCGCGAGCTCGACGGGCGGCGTCGAGCGTACGAGCGACTGGTCACGAACATCGTCGAAGGCGCCCAGTCGCAATGGTGAAGGGCGCAGCCCTCGGCAGGCGGGGAACCAGCCTGTTCGGCTGCCTAGTGTCGCTCGCACTGTTCGGCGTGGCTGCGTGGTATGGTGGCAGCATCGGGCTGATGTACTGGCGCCAATACCAGCTGCTCGACGAGATGAAAGTGAACGCCCGGCATTCCTCCGGGCTGCCCGACGCAACCATCCGCAACCGGCTCAATACCAAGGTCCGCGAGGTGTTCGGGCCCGATCGCGTCATGCAGTTCACGATCGCGCGTCCCCGCGGCCGGCAATCCATCGTGATCGAAACCCAGTACCGCGACAGCGTGGACCTGCCTCTTTTCCGCCGCGGCTTCGCGTTCCGCCCCCGCGTCCAGCTGCCCTGATGCACGATCTGCCCATCGAAGAGCTGCTGGTCTTGCTGGCGGCCATTCTGCTCGCGGCCAAACTGCTCGGCGATGTGGCGGAGCGCATCGGCCAGCCGGCCGTGCTCGGCGAGCTGGTGGCCGGCGTGCTGCTGGGGCCAAGTCTGCTGGGGATTCTGCCCACCAGCGGCGCACTGGCCGACGTGCTCCACGTCGTCGCCGAGCTCGGGGTGATCTTGCTGCTCTTCGAGATTGGCTTGGAGACGGATCTCCGGGAGATGTTCCGGGTGGGGCCGGCAGCGCTGGCGGTCGCCGCGGTCGGTGTCGCCGTTCCTTTCGCGTTGGGCTACGCATACTGGGCTTCGGGCGGACCGGGGGTGCCGCAGCCGAGCGCGTCGACCGCCGCGGTGTTCGTCGGGGCCACGCTCACGGCCACATCGGTGGGCATCACCGCCCGCGTGCTCTCGGACCTGCACCACCTGGGAACCCGCGAAGCTCGCATCATCTTGGGTGCCGCGGTCATCGATGACGTGCTCGGGCTGGTCATCCTCACTGTCGTGAGCGGCCTGGCGGCGGGCGGGGCGGTGTCTGTCCTCGGCGCCACCCGCATTCTGGCGGTCGCGGTTGGCTTCCTGGTGGCCGCGGTGGTGCTCGGCCGCCTGGTCGCACCCCGGCTGTTCCAGATCGCCGACGGCATGCGGGTACGAGGGGTCCTGGTCGCCACGGCCGTCGCGATCGCTCTGGGACTCGCGGGGCTCGCCGATGTGGCCGGCAGCGCGCACATTCTCGGCGCGTTCGCCGCGGGGTTGATCCTTTCCGGGGTCAATCAGTTCGACACGATCGCGCGCGAGCTCAAGCCCGTGGTGTCGATCTTCGCTCCGATGTTCTTCGTGGTGGCCGGCGCGTCGGTGGATCTCGGTCTGTTGAATCCCTCGAGCCAGGGAACCTCGTCGGTGTTGCTGCTCACCCTCCTGCTCAGCGCCATTGCCATCGGCGGCAAGATTGTCGCCGGGTGGGCCGCGCCGTGGGAGCGTTATCAGCGGCTAGTGGTGGGCGTCGGTATGGTGCCCCGGGGCGAGGTCGGGCTCATCTTCGCGAATATCGGACTCCGCTCGGGCCTGATCAGCGACGCCGTGTTCAGCGCGTTGCTCCTGGTCGTGATGATCTCGACGTTCGTTGCTCCGCCCGCGCTCAAGGCGCTTTTCTCCCGCGAGGGTCCCCATGCCGCGCCCTGATGGCCGCCCCGATGATCAGCTCCGCCCGCTCGCGCTCGAACGGGGCGCCAATCCGTATGCCGAAGGATCGTGCCTGATTCGTATGGGTGGCACCTTGGTGCACTGCACTGCCACGGTGGAGCAGAGCGTGCCGCCATTCAAAAAGGGCACCGGCCAGGGGTGGGTTACCGCCGAGTACGCAATGCTGCCGCGCGCCACGGTCGAGCGCACCTCGCGCGAGCGCGGGTCCATCGGTGGCCGCACCCAGGAGATCCAGCGGCTGATCGGCCGGTCACTTCGGGCGGCGATGGGGACGATGGCGTTCGGCGAATACACCATCCGCGTGGACTGCGACGTGCTCCAGGCCGACGGAGGAACCCGCACCGCCAGCATCACCGGCGGATGCGTGGCGCTGGCAGACGCGTGCCGCTGGCTCGCCGAGCGCGCCGGCGTACCCTCCCCGTTCGGGCAGTTGGTGGCAGCCGTATCCGTGGGAATCGTCGACGGCAGTATCCGGCTCGACCTAGCGTACCTCGAAGATCGGGATGCCGACGTCGACTCCAACGTGGTCATGCTCGAGCCGGCGCGTTTCGTCGAGGTGCAGGGTACCGGGGAGCACGGCACGTTCTCGCGCGACCAGATCGGCGCCATGCTCGATCTCGC
>DASSUE010000472.1:0-3359 GCA_035707305.1 Gemmatimonadales bacterium | reverse complement strand
CTCGATCACCCACTCATCCAGCACAAGCTGACGCTGCTGCGGGACCGCCGAACCAGCACGCGCGACTTCAAGCAACTGGTCGGAGAGATCGCCACGCTGATGGGGTACGAAGTCACCAAGGACCTCGCGACCGAACCGGTCCAGATCGATACGCCGCTGGAGCGGATGAAGGGCCGCCAGGTGTCCGGTAAGAAGCTGACCCTCGTGCCCATTCTCCGGGCCGGGCTCGGCATGGTCGAGGGAATCGCACAGCTCATTCCGTCGGCCCGGGTGGGTCACATCGGCCTCGCCCGCGACCACGACACCCTGCGCCCCACCGACTACTACTTCAAGATCCCCGCCGACGGCGAGGTGCGCGATTTCTTCGTGCTCGATCCGATGCTCGCCACCGGCGGCTCCGCCGTCGCGGCGGTAACAGCGCTCAAGCACGCGGGCGCGCGCCGCATCCGGTTCCTCTGCTTGGTCGCTGCACCAGAAGGCGTGCAGGCGATGGCCGAGGCGCACCCCGATGTACCGATCTACGCGGCGGCGCTCGACCGCGAGCTCAACTCCCGCGGGTACATCCTGCCCGGGCTCGGCGACGCCGGCGATCGCCTCTTCGGCACCCGGGGCGGCTGAGCCCCGATGCCCGGCATCCGACTCGCATTCTGGGGCGCGGCAGGCGAGGTCACCGGGTCGATGCACCTGGTCGAGGCCGCCGGCGCCCGTGTGTTGCTCGATGCCGGGCTGTTCCAAGGCCGGCGTGCCGAGTCCCACGCGCGCAACGTGGAGCAAAGCGTCGACCCGCGGCGGGTGGACGCCGTGGTCCTGAGCCACGCTCACGTCGATCACGTCGGGCGCCTCCCGTTGATCGTGCGACGCGGGTTCCACGGGCCGATCTATGCCACGCCGGCTACCCGCGATCTCAGCGCCGTGATGCTCGCCGACGCTGCGAACATCCAGGAAAAGGACGCCCAGTGGCTTTGGGCGCGCGGCCAGGCCGGCCCCTCCGCCGAGCCCCTGTACGGGGTGGCTGACGCGGTGGCGGTGCAGGAGCTGATGGTGGGGTTGCCGTACCGGAGGATGCTGCACCTTCGCAAGCACTTCACCGTGGAGTTCACCGACGCGGGCCACATCCTGGGCTCCGCCTCGGTCGATCTGCGGGTTGCCGATCCCGCGCCGCACCGCATCGTCTTCTCGGGCGACATCGGGCGGAGTGGGCTGCCGATCGTTCGCGACCCGCAGCCCCCCGAGGGACCGGTGGACACGCTCATCATCGAAGCCACCTATGCCGACCGGACCCACGAGTCGGTCGACGACGCCGAGCGGCAGCTGGGTGAGCTGATACGGCGGGTCGCGGCCCGCGGTGGCAAGGTGTTGGTGCCCGCCTTCGCGCTGGGGCGGGCCCAGGAAGTGATCTACTCGCTGCACCGCCTGTGGCGGGATGGGGCCATCCCCGAGATTCCCATCTTCCTCGACAGCCCGCTCGCGGTCGAGCTCACGGCGGTCTTCCGGCTGCATCCGGAAATCTTCGACACCCGCGAACGTCTCATCGCGGACGGCGCACCCCTGTTCGACTTCCCGCTAGTGCGTTACGTCCGCGATGTCGCCGAGAGCAAGCGGCTCAATTCGCTGCAGGCCCCCGGGGTGATCATCGCTGCATCCGGCATGGCGGAATCGGGGCGCATCCTCCACCACCTGACCCACGGCCTCGGCGATCATCGCAACTGTGTGCTCTTCGTCGGATTCCAGGCCGAGCACACGCTGGGACGGCGAATTCAGGACGGCGCGGAGAAGGTTCGCATTTTCGGCGAGGAGGTTGAACGCCGGGCGGAGGTCGCGACCATTGCCGGCTACTCGGCCCACGCCGACCGCAATGAGCTGAGAGCCTGGGTGCGTCGGCTGGGTGGCCCGATCCGTCGTGCCTTCGTGGTCCACGGCGAGTCTCCGGCGCTCGACGCGATGGCCGCCATGCTTCGCGAAGAGGGCGTGCGCGAGGTAGTTGTGCCTCGGCACGGCGAGTGCTTTGACCTATAGGCGCACGGCCGGCGCCACCGTGTTCGCCGCCGCCGCCGTCTACACCATCGCGTTCGTGCTCGTGCTCGTGGTCGCGCAGCTCGACCAGCGCGAGCCGGCCGACGTCATCGTCGTGCTTGGGGCGGCCCAGTACAACGGGCGGCCGTCGCCGGTGCTGCGGTCGCGGCTGGATCATGCGCTCGAGCTGTGGCGGGACGGTCTCGCACCCTCCATCGTCGTGACCGGCGGCGTGGGTTGGGGCGACACCGAGAGCGAGGCGACCGTCGGCCGGCGGTACCTCCTGGCGCACGACGTCCCCGATTCCGCCCTGGTCGTGCAGCCGCAGGGCCGGTCGACGCAGGCCTCCATGAGCGCGGTGGCCGCCTGGTTGGGCGAGCGGGGTCGGCGCCGCGCCATACTGGTGAGCGATCCCTTTCACATGCTTCGCCTTCGCCTCGAGGCCCGCCGCACCGGCCTCGAGGCCCAGACCTCACCCACCGACTCGAGCCCCATCTCGGACAACCCCGCCTTGGAGCTGCGGTTTCTCGCGGTCGAGGCATTCAAGATCCCGATCGCCTATGTGAAGAGCCTCGCCTGGTTCCGCTGAGGGCGTACTCGTACCCGAACTCGTACCCGTACTCGTACTCGTCTCTTGTCTATCGTCTCCGACCCTATGCCCCTCATCTCATCCCGTCGCGCGTACACCGGTCGCATCATCAATCTCGACCTGGACACGGTCGCATTCCCCAACGGCTCCCGCGGCGAGCTGGAGATGATCCGCCATCCGGGGGCGTCAGCCGTGGTCCCGTTCTTCGACGATCCGAGGGAAGCCGACCCGGAGCTGGTGCTGCTTCGGCAGTTCCGCCACGCCGCTGACGACTTCGTATGGGAGGTGCCCGCGGGCCGGCTCGACCCGGGTGAAACGCCTGAGCACTGCGCCGCCCGCGAGCTCCAGGAAGAGGCGGGGCTGGTGGCGGGCGAGCTTCACCGGCTCACGACCATTTACACCACCCCTGGTTTCACCGACGAGCGGATTCACCTCTTCCTGGCGCTCCACGTCATTGCGGGCGCCGCGCGGCCAGAAACGGACGAGTTCGTCGAGGTCCACCGGGTGCGGTGGTCCGCAGTGCGCGGCATGATTTGCCGGGGTGAGATCGTGGACGGGAAGACCCTCGCCTGCCTGTACCTTGTGGATGGTTGTGTCAGGAAACCGTGACCGGCCGTTCCGTGGCGTCCTCGGGAACCGACCGATCGCTTAACTTTGGGCCATGCCGGCCCAGACGCTCGATGCGCTCCGCCGCTCGCTCAAGCGCGGCGAGTTCGCTTCCGCTTACTACCTGCACGGCCCCGAAGACCTGCTGAAG
>DASSUE010000471.1:0-4248 GCA_035707305.1 Gemmatimonadales bacterium | reverse complement strand
ATCCGGAAGCGGGCCGGGGAGCGACTCGTTGCTCATCGCTGCGCTAGGGTCTTTCGTCTCAACACGGTGGCCTCTTCGGGCCAATGCCCCTCGTTGACACTCGTTCCGCCACGGAGTTACGTTTCCGTGCTTGCCGCGGTGCCGTTCGAGGGCGGGACAATACAAGCGGGGGCGTAGCTCAGTTGGGAGAGCGCGTGAATGGCATTCACGAGGTCAGGGGTTCGATCCCCCTCGCCTCCACTGGAGCCGCGAACCCGAGAGCAGCGGGCGCGGTAGCGGATTGGCGGTAAACGAAACCGCGCCGCGGCGTTGCGCCCCGGTGCACCGGGCGCTAGAATGCGGTCCGCTTCGCGGGAATAGCTCAGTTGGTAGAGCACAACCTTGCCAAGGTTGGGGTCGCGGGTTCGAGTCCCGTTTCCCGCTCTCGACAGCAGAGCCGGTTCAGGTACACGTCGCGGGGTGGAGCAGTCTGGTAGCTCGCCGGGCTCATAACCCGGAGGTCGTGGGTTCAAATCCCACCCCCGCTATGGCAAGGCCGTAGAGGCGGTAAGAGACGGTAAGGTCGCCACGCGAGCCGCCGGTTCGCTTTGCAGACCTTACCGCCTTGCCGTCTTTACCGCTTTTCCGGGGGCGGTTAGCTCAGTTGGTTAGAGCGCCACGTTGACATCGTGGAGGTCACAAGTTCGAGTCTTGTACCGCCCATGCGCTCTTAGCTCAACTGGATAGAGCATCTGACTACGGATCAGAAGGTTGGGGGTTCGAGTCCCTCAGAGCGCATCAGCTGCCATCCACCGTTCGTCGGCCGCGCCACTCCATAACCCGGCGTCGCACCGGCGGACAGACCAGTGCTATTCGCCTCGGTGGGCGAATGACACGCGCGATTGTCGTGCGGCTCTTGGTATGATCATTGCTGCACAACCACCGCGTGTGGCTCCCCCTCCAGGCCTCAGTAACGCACGCACGCGCGGCGACGCGACCGGCACGCCGCGGGTGGTTCCGTGGCTTCCGGACACAGCGGCACGAGAAGATGCCGACGCGCGCATCGGTGCTTCCCAACCGAACCAGGATCGGGGAGCTGGTCGCGAAGGGAGTGCTTGCGGTCGCAGCGGCATCGTTCACCTATGCCGCCGCCGATCTGGCGGCCGGCTACTTCCTCATCAAGCGACTGTCGCCGCCAATCGTACCGGACCCACTGCTTCACCACCGACTGGAACCCAACACATTCTCAAGGTTCACTTCCCCGGACTTCGACTACACGCAACGGGTGAACAATCTGGGCCTTCGTGGACCCGACATCAATCCAGTCAAGCGGAAGACCAGCTATCGGATCCTGATGCTGGGGGACTCGTTTACGATGGGCCTGGGCGTGCACGATGACGAAACGTTCTCCGCCCGGTTGGAACAATCCCTCAACGCCAAGGGGGTGACCGTCGAAGGCCGGACCGTCGAGGTGCTGAATGCCGGGGTCAAGAGCTACGCGCCCATTCTGTATTTTCTCCAGTTGACCAAACGGCTTGCCGGACTCAGCCCCGACCTTGTGGTGCTGAATCTCGATATGAGCGACCTGGCACAGGAGACCGCGTTTCGATCCGAGGCGACCTACGGGTCCGACGGAGAGGTCATCGCGGTCAGCGGCAGAAAGGACGAGCGAAAGAGGCCCGCGTCGCGCCGCGCCCGCATCAAAGCCTGGATCAACCAGCATCTCTACTTCACCCGGCTCGCCGTGTTCTACGTCGAGGGCGCGATCGGCGAGCCAGACGTGGCAAAGCCCACCGTGGAAAACACCTTCAACGTCGTGACGCGGATCACGATCTGGCACACATTAGCCGCGGACACGGTGGATCGAACGCAGGAGTGGCGCAACCTGTTCGACAGTATTGTACGCATCAGAGACTATTGTCATCGGAAACGCATCGAGTTCCTGCTGACGCTTTACCCTTGGGGCCATCAAGTCAATGACCGGGAATGGGTCCCCGGGAGAGGGATGTATATCCCGGCGGGGGCCGCCGTCAGCGACCGCAGCATTCACGCCGTGCGCGAGTTTGCGTCGCAGGCCAACATCGAGCTGCTGGATGTCGTCCCGGCGTTTCGATCGTACGAGGACACCGTGCCCCTCTACTTCAAGCACGACGCGCACTGGACTCCTCAGGGGCACCGGCTGATGGCGGAGCAACTCGAGCAATTCCTGACGCGCAAGTTCGCCGGTCGATAACCGCCGTCCGTCGCGGGTGGTTGTAGGGCAGCCTGCCGCTCTGCGAGACTGTCCGCGGAGCCTGTGGTGCCGTGGTCCTGCGGGTGACACGGCGTTAAGATAGATCGGCAATGCGGGGCGTGGCGCAGTCCGGTTAGCGCGCCTGCTTCGGGAGCAGGAGGTCCCCGGTTCAAATCCGGGCGCCCCGACTGATTGAGCCTTGAGCCCTGCAACGGATTCCGTGGCAGGGCTTTTCGTGCTCCGAACTTGCCGCCGCGAGGGCCCCGATCGACGCCGCTGGCCGATCGCGCCAAGCCTGACGATGCTCCGACGCGGCACGGGCCTGAAGCCCCGCGTATAATTTGCGGCATGCCCCCCCTCTCTCTCATCGACGACCTCCGGCGGGTCCCACTCCTCGGCGGTCTCACCGACGCGCAGCTCGAATGGCTGGCGGAGCACGGCACGGAGCGAGTGGCCGACGCCGGCGAAACGGTGATTCGACCCGGCGATCGCGCCGACGCCATGGTGATCATGCTGGAAGGCATGATCGAGGCCAGGCAGCCCCCGGGCCAGCCAGGAGCACCGACCTTTTATGCCCGCGCGGGCGACATCACGGGTGTCCTGCCGTTCTCCCGGATGGCCACGTTTACGCGAGCCGCCGTCGCCGTGATGCACACCCGGATGCTGTCGATCCCGGTCGAGCGGTTCGGCGAGCTGTTCGAGCGCATTCCTTCGTTGCAGGCTCCGCTGGTCGGTGTGCTCATCGATCGGGTCCGCCGTTTCGCCCGGTTGGCCGAGCAGAATGAAAAGCGGCTGGCGCTGGGTCGCTTCGCTGCCGGTTTAGCCCACGAGCTCAATAATCCCGCGTCCGCCGCCCGCCGCGGCACCGCCGACGCACTGGACAGGCTCGACGACCTCAGTCGGTTGGCCGGCGCGCTCGCGTGCACCGGCGTGGACGCCGGCGTGTTCGCCGACCTGGACCGTCTGCGCGAGGCCGGCATCCGCAATCGCCGGGATGCATTGAGCGCCGATGCCCTCGACCGGAGCGACGCCGAGGAGCACCTGGCGGACTGGCTGCTCCAGCTCGGAGTCGCCGAGCCATGGCTGGCGGCAGGCACGCTGGTGGACGCGCGCCTGGGCCGGGACGACCTCGACCCCTTGCTCGGGCGGCTATCGGCCGATGCCCGGCCCATCGCCATCGACTATCTCGAGGCGCATCTCTCGGCCGCAGCCGGGCTCGCGACCGCGCAGCACGCGACCACCCGCATCGCGACGCTGGTCGAAGCCGCCAAGGAACACACCCACATGGACCGGGTGCAGGACGTGGTCCCCGTAGACGTGCGGGGCGGACTCGAGACCACGCTGGCGCTGTATGCGGGGCGCATCGCCGATAAGGGCATTGCCGTGTCGCGCGCCTTTGCGGAACCGCTCCCGCCGGTTCGCGGTTACCCCGGAAGCCTGAACGAGGTGTGGGCTCAGCTGGTTGCGAATGCGGTTGAGGCAGTAGAACCCGGCAAGGGGAGAATCGGTGTGCGTACTCGCGGCGAGCTCGATCGGGTCATTGTGGAGCTTGCCGATAACGGTCACGGCGTGCCAGCCGAGCTGCAGCAGCGCATCTGGGAGCCGTTCTTCACTACCCGCCCGGGCCGTCACACGGGGCTCGGGCTCGACATCGCGCGCCGAATCGTCGTCGACGAGCACGGCGGCGAGATCGACCTCGCCTGCGAGAATGGCGAGACCCGCGTCACCGTACGACTTCCGGTAGGCGGGCTCGTCGCGCACGTGGTATGACCGCAGCTCAGCCCAACTCGCCGCCGGCACCGGTCAAGCCGGTTCTTCTCAGCGTGGACGATGATCCCGAGGTGGTACGCGCGGTGGAGCGCGACCTGCGCCGCCGGTACGGCCACGACTACCGGGTCCTGCGAGCGGAATCGGGGGCCGCGGCGCTCGAGCTGCTGGAGCGGCTCAAGCTGCGCGGCGATCCCGTAGCGCTGCTGCTCTCCGATCAGCGCATGCCGGAGATGACCGGGGTCGAGTTTCTCGAGAAGGCGCGGGCT
>DASSUE010000470.1:0-5203 GCA_035707305.1 Gemmatimonadales bacterium | reverse complement strand
GAAATAGATGACCCGACCCGACCGTCCGACTCGATAGATGGGGATGATGTTCGGGTGTTCCAGCTGCGCCGCGGTGCGGGCCTCGCGCTGAAAGCGCTCGACGAACTCGGCGTCGAACGCGAGTGAGAACGGAAGCACTTTAACCGCGACCTCGCGCTCCAAGTGGCGATCCTTCGCGCGGAACACGAGGGCCATCCCCCCCCGCCCCAGCTCCTCGATGATCTCGTACTCCCCAGCCAGCGCCTCGCGAACGAGGTCCAGCTCGGCCACGGCTCCGGTAGCCAGCGCGTGCACCGGGGTGGTCGCAGTGAGATCGAGGCCGCAGGAGGGACAGAACTTCGATTTGCTGCTGACTTCGCTGCCGCAGCGGGAGCAGAACATGGGCCCAACCTACCTAGGGTCGTCGGGTAGTCAATGGCAATTTTAGGACAGTCCAGCCGCGGTTTAAGGACGTAAATGCCTGCATGGCATGAACTATGCTCGATTTGAGAGCCATCTCTTGGTCACAACCGGAGCCAGCCAGCCGTGGTCCCGTACCATACGATCGCGTTCAGCCAGCAGAAGCTGCGCGCCGCCCTGAGGCGGTCCGCCGGGCAGGATCCCGCGTTGAATTACGGGTTCGTGGTTCACGCCCGGCGGCAGGACGACCACCCTACCCTGGGCGTGATCACCCTCAACGGCGAGAGCCTGGCGCTCAACCGCAGGCTGCTCGGCGGGCTGGAGGGGCTTCCGCTGTGGCTGTTCGGACACGCGCGGATCGTTCTGGGTCAGGCCACGACGGTCGAAGGAGCGAGCGAGGACGATGCCAAAGTGGAGGACGTCCCGGTCGGTCAGCTGGTCATGCATATTGCGACCTTCGACGCGAGCGCCGGGATTACCCAGAACCTGGTGCAGGTAGAAGCGGCCATCCGGGCGGACACGCTGGTCCAACCACTGCTTATCCTCACGCCCGCCCGTCCCGAAGCCTGGCCGGCCTAACAGCGGGGACAGCAGACCAGTGACAAGGCACTGACTGATTGATCATTTGGTCTCTTGTCGCTTGTCTCTGATCTCGCTCAAGAAGTCCCTGATCCCCTCCAGCACCCCTCGCGCATACATCTCCTGGCCGGTCCGGGTTCGCAGCGCGGCCTCGTGCTGAGGCATGATGATGTGAAGCCCTTCGACCAATACGGCAGGCGTCCAGCTCCCACGGGTCACCGCCAGGTCCGCCCGTGCAGTCCCCAGGTCGCGCGCGCCGAACACCGCCACCAGCCGCCGCTGAATGGCACGCGCCAGCGGCAAGCTGCGGGGTTGATTGTAGAACACGCTGGTCCCGCTGTTGGGGAATGGGTCGAGCCCGTCGGGAAGTGCATTCTGATGAATCGAAACGAACAGCTCGGCCCCCATGCTGTCGGCCATCGGGACCCGGGATCCGTGGTCGACCGGAACGTCAGCCGTTCGGGTGAGCGTGGGCCGGGCGCCGGCGTCCTTCAGCAGACCCGCGAGCATCGTCGCGACGGCGAGGTTCGCTTCCGATTCTCGGAGTCCGGTGGGCCCCGTGGCGCCAGCCGGAGGGTGCCCCGGGTCGACGGCGATGATCCGGCCCCGGAGTGGGTTTCCCCCGTCGATCACCGGCGGTCGTCGAATCTCGAGAATCAGGTCCTGCTCACTCCAGCGGGCGCGATAACCCCACACCGGCCTGGTAAGCTCGAAATCGAGGCGCAGCACGTTGCCCGCCTCGTGGTGCCAGGTGACCCGACGCACCAGCGAATCGCTCATGGCCGGGCCGTAGCGAATCCAGTCGATGTCGCCGTCAGCTCCATAGAGGTACAGCGCGAGTCGACGGTCACCTTCCTGAACCAGAAACGGCACCCGCTCGCCCAGAGGGATCCGCGCGAGCACCCGATCGCGAGCTGGAGTCAGCGTGAGTGGCCCCGCGCGGGCCCGCGGCACTGGAGTGCCGCCCGGAAGCGGCTGTGCTTCGGCCGCGGCGACCCAGGCTTCTACGCCATCGGCCAGGCGGATGCGAAGCTCGTCGTTCATCCGCCCGCTGACCTGGACGCGCGTCCCAGCGGGAAAGAACCATGCGTAGGTCGCACCGATGGCAGAGCGTCCCGCGGTGATGCCGTCGCCCCCGCCCAGTCGCTCCGGGTCGTCGTCCAGCGCGGCGATGGTGGGGAACGTATCGAGCAGGGCGATCTGGAGTGGCCATTCTACGCTCGCGGTGTCCGCGCCGCGAACCGCGAAGAGCGCTGCCCGTTGCCAGCTCGCTTCAGCGGCGCTCGGTCGCACCGGCAACACCGGACCCGGGTCGGAACCAAGCGTGCAGCCGCGCAGCATCCCGCGATAGCGATCGGTACGGACTGGCGTCTCGAGCTTGAGGGTATCCCATCCGAATGCCCGCACCGCTTCCGGCGCATCCGCGCGGACCGGATCGGGCGCCAATGGGACAATCGCGCCGTTCGGGAGCCGGAGATGCAGGCGCGCCCCAGGCGCGGCACGGGCCGTGAGGGTCAGGTATTCCCCCGCATGGACCCACACCCGCCCGCGAGGCGTGAGCGAGGTACTATCGATCCAGACGGTTGCCGGGGGAGGGATGAATCGCGGCGCGCGCCGCAGTTCGTACACCAGCGACGTGGTGTCTCGCGGCGTGCTGGCCCGAAGCTCGAACCGCGGAATCGAATCGGCCGGCAGCGATACCCAGGCTATCCAGGCGCCGTTAGGCCAGACCTTCACCGACGCTCCGTTGATCGTGAGCGCGGCGTCGCCCGCGCCGGTGGTGCCGAGCAAGTAGGTGGAATCGGCGGCGTCCACCACAGCGCCCGGCGCGGGGTACATCACCCTCAGCACAAGGGGGCCGCGAACCGATGGAACCGGCGGCAGATTAGCTGTGCGGCTGGCGGGCGATGGCTGATCGGAGGGGGCCGCCCCCGGCCGGGCACACGCAAATGTCGCGGCGACGAGTGGTGCGCCGCGCAGAGCTCGGCCGAGAGGCATGTGTGCAAGGTACACGGCCACCTTCACTTACACCAAGAGAACGTTGACGGTCCCGGTGACGCGGTCTAGATTGTCGCCCACTTCTTTATCCCGCATGAGGCGTGCGTGAGCTCAGGTCCGGTCCGCGTGAGCGTGTTCGGGAAGACCGACCTCGGCCGGACCCGAGATCACAACGAGGACACGTTTCTCGTCGCCGATCTGAGCAGCGGACAGGCCAGCCTTCAGCCGGAGGTCCGCGATCACGCCATCGGCCCCCGCGGCTCGCTGTTCATGGTCGCCGACGGAATGGGTGGCGCTGCGGCCGGTGAGCTCGCGAGCCAGATGGCGGTGGATCTCGTCTACCGCCATCTCTCCTCGGTGTGGGCGGTCGACCCCGACAACTCGCAAGAGCGATTCGCTTTCCGGATGCGCGAGGCGCTCGAGAAGGCCAATCAGCAGATCCACGACTACGCGAAGCAGCATGCCGAAGTGCGGGGCATGGGTACGACGGCCACGGTCGCCGGGGTGTACGGTACCGGGCTCTGGCTGGCGCAGATCGGTGACAGCCGCGGCTACCTCGCGCGCGACGGCGAGGTCATCCAGCTCACGAAGGATCAGTCGCTCATGCAGCGCCTGGTGGATGCCGGAGAACTGACCGAGGAGGAGGCCGAGCAGAGTGAACGCCGCAACATCATTCTGCAGGCGCTGGGCCCGGATCCCAAGGTGAAGGTCGATCTCACCTACCAGCCGCTTCGGCGCGGCGATACTCTCGTCATCTGTTCCGATGGCTTGTCGAGCCAGGTTCGGCGAGACGAGATCGGCGATCTACTACAGGATCATACGGAGTTGGCGGCCGCGTGTACGGCGCTGATCGACCTGGCGAACGGACGCGGCGGCCCCGACAACATCACGGTGGTGATCGCCCGGTTCGACGGCGAGGGCCTGGCAGAAGCAGGCGACGCGAGTGACGTCGGGTATCAGGAATACGAGGTGCCGGAATCCGCCACGCACGCAACGGACAATTTCCCGCCGATCGGCCCACTCCCCAAGGCCGAGCCGGCCGCGCCGGCCGAGAACGCCGAGCCGGCCGACCCGCCCCCGTCCGCTGAGCCTCCCAAGCAGGGCCACTTGCCCCTTGGACTCGTGGTCGGGATCATCGCCGTAGGTCTACTCTTGCTCGTCGCGCGCTGCGGCGCCGGGATCACGTCCTGACCGCGGCGCCCGAGACGGCCGCGGCGCCCGCGCGACCGCTTGGGGTACGGCTGGCCTGGATCGGCGCGATCGCGTTCGCATCCGGATTTCCCTTCGGCCTCGTCAACGAAACTGTCCCGATCTATCTCCGCACCATCGGCGCCAGCCTCGAGCAGGTCGCCGACGTCACCGCGATCACCCTCCCCTGGTCGTTCAAGTTTCTCTGGGCACCGGCCGTCGACCGGTTGGGCCGTCGCCGCCACTGGATCACGTCGTGCCTTGCGCTGCTCGCCTCAATGACCATCGCGCTCGCGACGCTGGACGCGGGCGACATCGGCGTCGGGTTCTGGGTACTGCTCTTCGTGATGGTCACGCTGTCGGCGACGCAGGACGTGGCCATCGACGCCTACACCATCGAATCGATGGAGACGCGGGAGCTCGGCGTGGCGAACTCGGTGCGCATCACGAGCTATCGGGTAGCCATGTTCGTCGCGGGGGGCGCGCTTATCTGGCTGGCCGGACGCACCGATTGGGGAACCAGCTTCGCAGCGGGGGCGATGACGCTTGGGGTACTGGCTCTCGCATCGCTGTTCCTGCCCGATGTCGGTCGAACCGACGCCACGAAGACGTCGATCTGGGAGCCGCTCCGCGCGCTGTTCCGCCGCCCCGGCATCTGGGCCGTCGTCCTGTTCGCGCTTCTGTTCAAGCTCGACATCGCGGCGCTCGAGCCGATCATGCGTCCGTTCTGGGTCGACCGCGGCCTCTCGCTGGAAACGATCGGCAAGAACCTCACCCTCGGCCGGGTGCTGGCCACCCTGGCTGGCGCGTCGCTGGGCGGCCTGTTCACGTCACGATACGGCATTTTCCGCTCGCTCTGGATGCTGGGGCTCGTGCAGGCGTTCTCGGCGCTGGGCTACTGGTGGGTGGCCGCGTCGGGGCGGCCGACGGGGTACATCTTTGCGGCCGCGTTGTTCGAGAGTTTCGCGGCCGGGATGGGCACCGCCGCGTTCCTGGCATACCTCATGTCGGTGTGCGAGAAGCGATTTGCGGCGACCCA
>DASSUE010000469.1:0-3746 GCA_035707305.1 Gemmatimonadales bacterium | reverse complement strand
CGATCTCGACGCGCTGTACGTGAACTTCATCTCCGGATTCGAGCTGTGCCTCGGCACCGCCCAGGCGCTCCGCGCCGGATTCGCTGGTCCGATCTACGCCGACGTGCACAGTCTGTTTCTTGGCATGCGCCAGGACGGGATGCGGGTGCTGCGGCCGTTGCCCGACGCGCCGAGTTGGTGGGGCTGTTTCGACGTCGTGCAGATGAACGAGGATGAGATGAACCAGCTGGCCGCCGATCCGCTGATAGTCTCGGCCGACGTGCTGGGGGCGGGCTCGTCGCTGCTGGTGGTGACGATGGGCCCGCGAGGCGCGGTCTATGTCGCGCGGCCTGGATTCGACGGATGGGGCGGAACCGCCGGTCCCGCCGGGTCCAGCGCTGTTCGCACGGCGCTCATCGGCGCACCAGCGGTCGACGCGCTGGATCCCACCGGCTGCGGCGACGTCTTCGGCGCGACGCTGTGCGCCCGGCTCCTCGGCGGCGACCCGGTGGAGACCGCTATCGCCGCCGCCAATCGGCTCGCGGCCCGCACCGCCACCTACCGCGGTGCTGGCGGTCTCGCGCGTTTCCTCAAGGGCGAGCTGGTGACCGCGTGACCCGGGTCGTCGAGGTCCCGCCGAGCTTCGACGACCGGACCTTCGACCAGTTCGCCGCCGGATTCGGCGCCTGGCCACCCGACGCCCGCATCCTGGTGGACGCCCGCGGTGCACAGTGGGCATCGCCCTACGGACTGGTCGGGCTGCTCACGGCCGGCCAGGCACTCGCGGAGGCGGGGGCCGAGCGCCCGCTGCTCACCGTTCCGCAGAGCGAGGAGGTGAAACGCTACTGGGCCCGCACCGGCTTCTTCACTCACGCCGCGGCGCTGTTCGAGATCCATGGCAAAGTGCCCAGGACCGCCGCGTCGGGTCCCTCCGACGTCCTGCTCGATGTCACCCCCGTTCGGGCGTCCGAGGACGTGCACGATGTCGTCGGACGAATCGGCGAGAACGCGGCCCGCATCATGTCGGGCGAGCTGGGCCTCGAGGCCAAGTCGAGCGTCGGCTTCTCGATGGCGCTTTCGGAGTCGTGCACGAATATTGTTGAGCACGCCGGCACCGGCGGATGGGTGGCAGTGCAGGCCTACACGTTCCGGCGGCGGCTCGGCCGGCGTGTCGTGGTGATAGCGGTGAGCGAC
Organism: Gemmatimonadales bacterium; assembly: GCA_035707305.1. Classification (GTDB taxonomy): domain Bacteria; phylum Gemmatimonadota; class Gemmatimonadetes; order Gemmatimonadales; family GWC2-71-9; genus DASQPE01. Next base: position 2,573 of record DASSUE010000469.1, on the reverse strand, counting down.
GCCGGTATCGGCTTTCGCCGCTCGCTCGAAAGTGCGCACGCTCGCCGGTTCGGTGACCGCTGGGGCGACGCGACGGCGCTCGAGGCCGCGCTCATCCAGAACGTCAGCCGGTTTCGCGACCCCGGTCGGGGTCAGGGATTCGCCGGCATCAAGCGGTACCTGAGCCGGTGGCAGGGCAAGATCAGCATTCGCAGCGGCACGGCCCGACTCGCGGTCGTGCCGGCGTGGGACGACGATCTTCCCCTGGCCGATCAGCTGCCCTTCTTTCCCGGAGCCCAGGTGCAGATCACCATCCCCGCGCAACACGCCGAGCCGACATGATCCAGACCATCTGTTTGCACCGAGTGCTCCGCGAGGCCATGACCACACCGTACCGCAACCTGGTCACCCGCGCCACCGGCGCCCTCGTCCGCGGCCGGATCGAAGCCCAGCTGGAGCATTCCGCTTGCGAGGTCGCGGTGCTCGACTTCTCGGAGGTCGCGATCCTCGACTTCAGCTGCGCCGACGAGATCGTGGCCAAGCTGGTGATTCCGGCGGCGCGCCCGAGTCGGCCGGTAGTGTTGCTCGGTGTGCGAGACGAGCAGCGGGAGGCGCTCGACCACGTGCTCACGCATCACGGCGTCGCCGTCACCGCCCGGCTGCATGAGACCGGTGAGCCCGTCCTCCTCGGCGCCGCCACGCCGGATATCCACCAGGCATTCGAGGCCCTTCGGGTCCGCGGCGCCGCCCTGGACGACTTCGCCCGCCTGCCCATCTCGTGACCGCGCGGCGCCCCGGCGTGTCTACAGTGGCGGTGCACGGCGCCACGGCGCGCCGCCCCGATTGGGCGCCGGTCGCGCCTCCCATCTTCCAGAGCAGCACGTTCACCAATCCGGTCGGGTCGGACGAGGAGATCCTCTACAGCCGGTATGGCACCAACCCCACGCAGGTGGCGCTGGGGAAGAAGTACGCGCTGCTCGAGGGCACCGAGGACGCGATCTTCGTCGCGAGCGGCAGCGCCGCCACCGCGCTGGCACACCTCGCGGTGCTCAGGCCCGGCGACCACCTGGTGTCCAGCGAATGGATCTACGGCGGCACGCGCCAGCTTTTCGATCTCGAGTTCGCCCGTCTCGGCATCGAGGTGTCGTACGTTCGCCCCGACCGCGTGCGCGAGTGGCGGAAGTCCATGCGAAAGACCACCCGCGCGATCTTCATCGAAACGCCGACCAATCCTGTACTGCGCGTCATCGACCTGCGCCCGGTGGCCACGCTCGCCCGAGACGAGGGTCTGGCACTGCTGGTGGACGCCACCTTCGCGAGTCCGGTGAATTTCCGCCCGGCCGAAGCGGGCGCGGACGTGGTCATCACCAGCGCCACCAAGTATCTGAACGGCCACAGCGACGTCATCGCGGGCGCCGTGGCCGGCTCGGCATCGTTCGTGGAGGAGGTGCGGCGCCTGATGCGCATGTGGGGCCAGTCGATCGACCCGCACGCGGCGTGGCTGGTGGACCGGGGCCTTCGCACCCTCGCGGTCCGGATGGAGCGACACAACGCGAACGGCCTCGCCGTCGCGCGTTGGGCGGAGCGCCAGCGATGGATCGCGAAGGTGCACTATCCCGGACTCGAATCCCATCCGGACCACGAGCTCGCGACCGAGGTCCTGGGCGGCTACGGCGGCATCGTCGGGTTCGAGCTGCGGGGCGGCCCGGAGGCTGCGGTCCGGCTGCTGTCACGGCTCAAGCTGATCATCCACGCGCCGAGCCTCGCGGGAGTGGAGAGTCTGATATCCGAGCCGCGGCTGACATCGCACCGCGAACTGACCCCCGCCCAGCGCGAGCGGGTCGGGATCCCCGACGGGTTCCTGCGGCTCAGCTGCGGCATCGAAGACCCGGACGACATCATCGGGGATCTGGAGCAGGCGGGGAGATAGGATAGCCAGCTGGCCATCCGGCCATCCGGCCATCCATATTTCCTCCGTGATCCGCTTCCAGAACGTTTTCAAATCGTTCCCCAACGGTGCGCTCGCCCTGAAGGACGTGTCCTTCCATGTCTCGAAGAGCGAGTTCGTCTTCCTCACCGGCCATAGCGGAGCCGGTAAATCGACCATTCTGAAGTTGCTCTTCGGAGAGCAGCGTCCGTCGCAGGGCGACGTGCGGGTCTCCGGATTCTCCGTGACCGAGATGCGGCGGAGCGAAGTGCCCAAGCTCCGCCGCCGGCTTGGCGTCGTGTTCCAGGATTTTCGCCTGCTCGAGGACCGCACTGCTGCGGAGAACGTGGCGTTCGCGCTCGAGGTGACCGGAGCCCGGCACGATACCATTCCCGCGCGCACCATGCGGGTCCTCACCCAGGTGGGCCTCGCTGCCAAGAGCCGAGCGTACCCCAGAGAGCTCTCGGGCGGCGAGCAGCAGCGGGTCGCGATCGCGCGCGCGTTGGTGAACGATCCCACGATTCTCTTGGCCGACGAGCCGACCGGCAATCTCGACGAGCGGGCGACGCGGGGCGTGTTTCAGCTGCTGCGTGAGATCAACACCGGCGGCACGGTGGTGGTGATGGCCACGCACGATCTCGACCTGGTGCGACAGACCACCTACCGG
>DASSUE010000468.1:0-2155 GCA_035707305.1 Gemmatimonadales bacterium | reverse complement strand
GGGGTACAACGCCATCAACTGGCCGCCAAGGGCCGGCAGCGCATCGATGATTTGCGCCGACGCGCCTCGCATACCGGCGTAAAAGGCGGCGAACAGGCCGGTGGGCCCTCCGCCGATGATGGTGATGTCCCGCAGTTCGTGCTCGGCCACAGTACGTCCAGTCACAGGTTATGAATTGGGGCGGATAAATATAAAGCCCGCTGAACTGGAAACGGTAAACGGGCGAGCGGCTGCCCGCGGTCCCGTTTACCGTTCATCATCCAGCGTCCACGACCGATGAAAATCTACACTCGCAGCGGCGACGAGGGCGATACCGGGCTGTTCGGCGGTGGCCGCGTGCCCAAGGATCACCCCCGGGTGGCGGCGTACGGCGACGTGGACGAGCTCAACTCGGCCATCGGGCTGGCCCGGGCCGCGCCGCCCGCCGAGTTCGCCGACCAGCTGCTGGAGTCGGTCCAGCGCGACCTGTTCGCCATCGGTGGGCATCTCGCCACGCGCGATCCCGAGCGGGTGACCCGAGCGCTCGAGAAGGCCGCGCTCTCGGAGGCGCGGGTGGCCGAGCTGGAGCGGGCCATCGACGAGGCCGATACGGAGCTCTCGCCGCTCAAGTCGTTCGTACTTCCGGCCGGAACCCCCAAGGCCGCGGCGCTTCACCTCGCGCGGACCGTCTGCCGCCGGGCCGAGCGCAGCACAGTGCGGCTCGGCCGCGAGGCCGAAGTGCACCCGCTTTTCGTGGTCTATCTCAACCGCCTGTCGGATCTGTTGTTCACCCTCGCCCGCCTCGCCAACCACCGCGCAAACGTGAGAGACGCCACGTGGTGACCGAAGTCCGCCACGCGCTCGGCGCGTATCCGGTGTACATCGAGCCCGGGATCGTATCACGCCTGGGCGAGCTCACGACCCGACATGTGCCGGGGCGTCGGCTCGCGCTCGTGACCGACAGCAACGTGCGCCCGCTCGCGTCGGGCTGGGGCATCGGACTGCCGGCGCTCCAGGCGGAGCTGGTCGTGCCGGCGGGCGAGAGTTCCAAGACCCGTGAACGATGGGCGCAGCTCTCGGACCGGCTGCTTGGACAGCACTTCGGCCGCGACAGCGCGCTCGTCCTCGTCGGCGGCGGGGTGGTCGGCGACCTGGGCGGGTTCGTCGCGGCCACATATCTGCGCGGCATCCCCTACGTACAGGTCCCGACGACCCTTCTCGCCATGCTCGACGCGTCGGTCGGGGGCAAGACCGGCGTAGACACGCCGCACGGGAAGAATCTGATCGGGGCGTTTCACCCCCCCAGTGCCGTCGTGGCCGATCCCCGCGTGCTGTCTACCTTGCCGGAGCGCGACTTCCGGTCCGGCCTCGCGGAGGCGGTCAAGCATGGCGTGATCGCGGATCGAGAGTATTTCGACTGGATCGGGAGGTCGGCCGACGGCATTGCGGCCCGCGATCCCGATGTGCTGGCGATCCTGGTGCGGCGGAGCGTCGAGATCAAGGCGGCGGTGGTGACGGAGGACGAGCGCGAGGCGGGCCGGCGCGCGATCCTGAACGCGGGCCACACCGTAGCGCACGCACTGGAACAGGCGTCCGGTTACGCTCTGGCGCACGGCGAGGCGGTCGCGATCGGCCTCGTAGCCGAATGCCGACTGGCGGAATCATTGGGCTTGGCGCCGGCCGGCCTGGCCGCGGAGGTCTCGGCCGTGCTGGAACGGCTCGAGCTGCCCACGGTGCTCCCCGGATTGCCCGCCGAGCGGCTGCTGGAAGGTATGGCGACGGACAAGAAGAATCGGGAGTCGCGCATCCGATTCGCATTGCCGGTCTCGATCGGCGCCATGGCGCCTGGGGAGGGGTGGACCGTGGCGGTGGTCGAGCCCGCGATTCTCGCGATGCTTCGGTCGGGGACAGCGCTGGCCGGCTGAACTGTCACTTATCCACAATTTGGGGGACCGTGGAGAACCGGGGGAACCGGTTGTTTGCACTATGTTTGTGATGTGCACAAATCTGCTTTCTTGACCGCCAAAACTCCCCTTCCTATATTCAAGCGCCGCAACGGCTTACAAAGTCGTTCCCGACGCTTCCCACAACAGACGTTCGGTTCAACTCTCGCTGGGGTGCCCGCTATGCGTGCTGTCCGTCAGGGGAATCCGCGTCCACTGTTCCGCGCAGCACC
>DASSUE010000467.1:0-7741 GCA_035707305.1 Gemmatimonadales bacterium | reverse complement strand
CCGCCGCAGCCGGCGTCCGAAGAACACGGCCGACCCGACGACCACCGGGACCACGCCGAGCGCGGTCAGCGTGAGTCGCGGCTGCATCAACGTGAGCAGGACGATGCCGCCCACCAGCGCGAGTACCTGACGAGAAAACTCAGCGATCTGATGGCTCAGCACGCCCTGGAGCAGTCCCACGTCGGTCGTGAGGCGACTGGTGAGCTCGCCGGTGCGCCGTTCTGCGAAGAAGCCAGCGGGGAGCTCGAGCAGCTTGTCGAACAGCTCCTGACGGAGCCCGGCCACCGCCCGCTCACCGGTGGCACTCAGGTAGTAGGTCTGAACGTAGTTGAGGATCGCTTGGATGGTGAACAGAAGCAGCAGCAGCAGGGCGATTCGATTCAGCAGGAACCGATTGCCGCCCAGAAACGCCGCGTCGAGGAGTTCGCGGACGATTAGGGGAAACGCCAACCCGATGGCCGCACTTGCGACCAATGCTACCAGCGCGATCACCAGGCCCGACCGGTACGGCCGCACCCGCGGCCAGAGGCGGCTCAGGCGCCCGGGGGCGCGGAGCCGCCACCGGGGGCGGGCATCGGCTTCCGACGTCATGCGCAGATCACTGGGGCGCCGCTTCCACGGGTCGGTTCCGTCCCGGCCGCGTGGGCGGCTCAGTGACTGACGTGGCCGGACTCGGCCGACCCGGACACCGGGTGGCTCAGAATGATCACCTGGCCCGGCCGAACCTCCGCGCCGGGGAGATTTCGGTCCACTGCCATGGCGATAAACAGCAGCGCGAGGTAGACCAGGGAGTAGCGGTACAGCTTCCACGCGGTCGAAGTGCCGCCGACCTCACGCAGCAACCGGAGGCAGTACCACACCATCGGCACCCCCAGGAGCGCGGCGGCAGCGGCGTAGAACCACCCGAAAGCGCCGAATAGCACCGGCATCAGGGTCAGCGGCACCAGCATCAATGAGTAGATCAGCATCTCCACCTTCGTGCGCCGTTCGCCCCGCACCACCGGCAGCATCGGGACGCCTGCACGCGCATATTCGTTCCGCTTGATCAGAGCCAGCGCCCAAAAATGGGGTGGGGTCCAATAGAACACGATGGCGAACAGGTATACCGCCGCGAGATCCAGCGAGCCGGTAGCGGCCGCCCAGCCTACGAGGGGAGGGAACGCACCGGCGGCACCGCCGATCACGATGTTCAGCGGGCTCGACCGCTTGAGCCACATGGTATAGATGAAGACGTAGAAGAGGAGGCCCCCCAGCGCGAGCCAGGCGCTGAGCGGGTTCACCAGTTCCCAGAACATACCGAACGACACCGCGCCGAGCCCGAGCCCGAAGACGAGCGCAACCGGGGGGGCCAACCGGCCGGCCGGAATGGGACGCAGCCGGGTACGCGACATCTTGTCGTCGATGTCCCGGTCGAACCACATGTTGATCGCGTTGGCCCCGCCTGCCATTAGGTAGCCGGCCAACACGACTACCAGCACGAGGGCCGGCGACGGCGCGCCACGGCTCGTGGCATACATCGGCGCGACCGTGGTGAGCAGGAGCAGAGAGATAACGCGCGGCTTCGTGAGCGTGACGAGATCGGCCAGCAGCGAGGGCCGGGGAACGGCGACGGCCCGGCCAGCGGGCTGCACGTGAGGCTCCAAGAGCGATCCTCCAGGGGGAGTCCGGCGGAAACCCCAGAAGAAACGGACCCGCACGCACCCTTGTCAAGCCGAAGCGGCAACGCTCATTATCCGCGTTCCATGCCTGCAAACCAGCGGGATGCGTGGGGCGAACGGCTGGCGAGAAGCCTCGGTTTCTGGGGTACGGTCGGCGTGGCCGTAGGCACCTCGATCGGGAGCGGCATCTACCGGGTGCCGGCGAACGTCGCCGCGACGCTGGGCGATCCCGACGTGATGCTCCTAGGATGGGTGATGGGGGGTGTGGTCGCTGTCTGCGGCGCGCTCAGCTTTTCGGAGCTGGCCGGCGCGCTTCCCCGATCGGGCGGGCTGGCGGCCTGGCTACTGGCGGCCTACGGACCGATGCCGCCGTTTCTCTTCGCCTGGTCCGAGCTGGTCGTGCTCCGGGGAGCCGCGCTGGGTGCGATCTCCACCATCTTCGCGGAATACCTCGGGTACTTTGCCGCCTACGGTCCGGAGCGGGTGCAGCCTGTCGCGGCCTGCACCATCCTTCTCGTGGGTGTGCTCAACTACATCGGCATGCGCACGGCCTCCGGGGTCCTCACCCCGCTCTCCGCGACGAAATACGGTGCCATCCTGCTGCTGGGCCTGCTCGCGTTCACGGCGCCCGCTTCGGGCGAAGTGGCTGCATCGGCACCGGGGCCGGCCGTCAGCGTATCGCTGCTCGCGACTGCGATGATTCCCATCCTGTGGACCTATGACGGGTGGGGCGACGCAACGTTCGTGTCCGGCGAGGTCAAGAACCCGGGGCGGACCCTGCCTCGCGCGATCATCACCGCGGCCGCCGCCCTCACCGCCATCTACGTGCTGGTGAACGTGGCCTACCTTCACCTGCTCTCACCTCAGGACATGGCTGCCTCCCCGCTCATCGCCGCCACAGCGGCTGATCGGATCCCCCTGCTCGGCGGGCGCGGTGGCGCGATCGTATCGGCGATGGTCATGCTGTCGACCTTCAGCGGCCTGCACGCCTCGATGATGACCGGCACCCGCGTGTTCTTCGGTGTGGCCGATGAGGGACTGTTCTTCCGGCCGGTGGCCCGGGTGTCTCCCAGGTTCGGTACGCCGTCGGTCGCGATCGCCTGGGCCACGGCGCTCGGCATCGGGTTCGTCCTCGCCAGCGACTTCAGGGAGCTCGCCGACCGCTTTATCCTCGGCACCTGGCCGTTCTACGCGCTCGCCGTCATCGCCGTCTTCGTGCTCCGGCGCCGGCAGCCGGCGCTCGAGCGCCCGTACCGAGTGTGGGGCTATCCGGTCGTTCCGATCGTCTTTCTGGCCGCATCCGGCTGGCTGATGCTCAATGCTCTGATCACCAATCCAGGCAACACAGGTATCACATTCGGCGTCATCCTCGCGGGCATACCGGTCTATGTCTTTTGGCGCCGCGCGCGTCGCTGACGGCGAATCCCCGTCCCGCCTCGATCCGTAGGGGCCGGGTCTCCAACGCTCGAGTCCCGGTTCATGCGTCTCCGCACCGCCGTCTTGATGGCGTTGGTCGCTCCCTCGCCGTCGCTCAGGGCACAGGATTCCGCGGCACGATTTGGCGCCGGCCGAAGCGCTGGCGCAGGTCCAGCGCGGTGGCAGCGCTAGGGGGAGCGGAGCGGATCCGAGCGGTACGGGTGCTCGAGATCCAGGGAATCGGCGAGGAATACCGGCCGCCGAGAACCAGGGCTGGAGTCCGGAAAGCCGCACCCACACCTCTCATCGCGAAACGCTGGTGGCCGACTTCGGCCGCGAGCGGGTTTTCCCATGAGTACCGCACTGGGAGGCACGACGGTTCGACCCGCTGGCGGCGGTTCATCTACGCCCGGGACGAACGTGCGTGGGTAGAGTTCTCCAACCGGACCGCCGACCGGGGGCCGCATCCGCATGCGCCGAAGACCGCCGGGGATTGTTTCGGCGCATTCCCCATTACCTGCTGCTTGAGGCATTGGAGCATCCCGACCGTCTCGGCAGCCTCGGGGATACCACCATTGCCGGACGTCGCCTCCACGTGCTGTCGTACCTGATACCGGCCAGCCCGCAAGGAAACGGTTCGGCTGCTGCTCGACGCCGAGACGTCGCTGCTCAGCGTAGCCCCGCGCGATCACCCCGGGGTGTACATCTACAGCTCACCTCAGGGCTTCAACGCTCTCTTCGTGGAGTTCCAGGACTACGTGCTGGCCGTAGAGGCGCCGGGCCGCGCCGGTGCGCTGGGTGAGATTCCGTATCACACCAGACGGGCAGCGAAGCGTTCTTCGAGGAGGGAGCGACGCTCCTCACAACGCCGGGCGCCCGCTCGTTCTTCGAAGCGTTCGCCCGGGCGCCTGCCACGGTCGTGCCCGACCGCTTCGGCGATTCGGCGCGGGGGCCGACCATCGAGACCATCGCGCGGAAACGGGTGCTGAGCGACGGGGTACGGCGCTGGAGCTGACTAATGCGGGCCGTAATCCGCACACCGAGGAGTCGCTCATGATATGGCTTCCGCTGGAGCGGATTCTGTTTCAGGGGGACTTCTTCTACTGCGATGGCGAGCCGGGATGCCCCGAGCCCGACCGGATGATCCCCAGGGCGCACTTCGGTCGGTAGCTCGAACAGGCCGGTCTCGAGCCCGAGCGAATCTGTGGCACCCATGACCGGAGGGTCGCGACGATGGACCACGTCCGGCGGGTACTCAAGCTCGCCGGCGCCACCGGCGTCAGCTAGCGTTAGCTCGGCGTCGGTTCTTCTCCCGGGTGCCGCAGGTCGCCATCTCACACCAGCGGCGCAGCCCATTACGGCTCCGGTCCACGTACATCCACCCGCAGTCGTCCCCGGCGCAGATCCGCAGGCGGTCGGCCTCATCGGACGTGAGGAGCCGGGCGCCGGACCACACCACCGGCCAGAGCGGGCCCATCAGCTCCCGGCTCAGCCCCCGCCACTCCAGTTCCGGATCGCGGCCCTTGGGAGACGCTAGCTGGAGGCGGCCGAGCGCGTCCGCAAGCAGCACGTTGAGCAGCGCGAGGTCTCGTGCAGCCGGCTGGCGGCCGGCTGCGCGGGCCCCCAGCACCCGCTGCAGGATCGCGCGGGCGTCATGGACGGTGTGGAGCGCTGCCGCCGCGCCGTGCGGCCGGCGTCGCGCCAGCCCGCGCAGGCGTGCGGCCGCGGCGGCGCTCACTACCCCTGCGCCTTCAGCCCACTCGAGAAATCGCCGGTAGCTCGGAAGCCGCTCGCTGCCGGTTCTGAGCCCGGCGGCGGTCCAGTCGACGGTATTGACGAGGTCGAGGGCGGGATCGCCGCCGAGATACTTGAGCCGGGGGAGCGTCATGCGGAGAAGGTAACACCGGTATGCCGCGCTTGACAGGTGTTGGGACCCAACGTACCATACACCGGTATCATGCCACTTTGTGGTGTACCCTCCTGGAGGACTCGTGATCGCTCGAACCTGGCGGGGTGCCGTCCGCGCGGCCGACGGCGACGCATACCTCGACTATCTGGGCCGGACCGGCCTGCCGGCCTTCCACAGCACCATCGGGAACCGCGGCGCCGCGGTGTTGCGGCGGCTGGCGGAAGGACGCGCCGAGTTCCTGATCGTAAGCTTCTGGGACTCGATTGACGCCGTCCGGCGGTTCGCGGGCGAGGACGAAAGCCGCGCGCGATTCTTCCCGGAGGATGATCGGTTTCTCGTCGCGCGGGATCTCCACGTGGATCACTACGACGTGGTGTATACCGCCGGTGCACCGCTGGGCGCCGGAGTCGAGTGATGCCCCGCGAATCAGGGAACGACGGCGGACGGGCTCAGGCGATCGCGCTGCTGGAGGAGGCATTTCGCGGACCGGCGTGGCACGGGCCGTCGCTCGTCGCCGCGCTCCGCGGCGTCGGGGCTGCCGAAGCGGCCTGGCGGCCGGCGCCCGGTCGCAACACCATCTGGGAGCTGGTGCTCCACGCCGCGTACGCCAAGCACGTCGTGCTCGGCCGGCTGTTGCAGCGGCGAGAGACATTCACGCGGCCGCTGCCGCGCCCCTGGTGGCCGGCGCCACCGGGATCGGCCGATGAAGCAGCCTGGCGGCGGGACCGAGCGCTCTTGACCGCATCCCACGCGGCGCTGGTGGCGGCGGTGCGGCGGGCGGCGCCGGCGGCGCTGCGCCGGCGGGTGAGGCGCCCGCTCATCGAGCACCTCGCTGGCGTCGCGCTGCACGACACCTATCACGGCGGGCAAATCAGCTTCATCCGGAAGCTCTTCCAGGGGGTGCGCGGCACGCGGTGACGAGGGTCGAGCACCGCGGCTAGATTCTGCCGCAGCCCCTCGAACGGTTTGCATGGCTGCGCGCGACCGCTGCGCTTCGCAAGATGATTCACTACCTGGTCACGCGCGATGAGCGCTGGCTGGTAGATCACTTCCTCGCTCGCCGCGGCCGAGCGCTCCGCGGCGTGCTTCGTCCTCAGCTGTACGAGCGGGCACTGAACCGCCGTTGGGCGCCGGCCGGCCACTGGGTGTTCGCCGACGTGGACCGGCTGGGCCCGCGCGATGCGGAGCGGGCCGCTCGGCTGTGGCAGGAACTGGTGGCGGCGGGCGCGGGCCGCGTGCTCAATCACCCCACCCGCGTCCTGAGACGGTACGAATTGTTGCGGCGGCTGCACGACGCGGGGATCAACCGCTCTGATGTCTACCGGGTGACCGAAGCGCGCGTGCCACGCCGCTGGCCGGTGTTCGTCCGCCGGGAGGGCGATCATCGCGGCGCCCTCACGGCACTCCTGCGGGGACCCGATGAGCTGGCAGCGGCGCTCGCCGCGATGGATCAACAGGCTGTCAGCCGGGACGACGCAATCATCTGCGAGTTCTGCGAGTCCTCCGACGCGCGGGGGATTTACACCAAGTACGGCACGTTCCTCGTCGCGGGGCGGGTGATTCCGAGACACGTGTTCTTTCACCAGCAGTGGCAGGTCAAGGGAGTCGGGTTGCTCGACGACGCCTTGGTGCGCGAGGAAGCGGCCTACCTCGACGCGAATCCGCACGATGACGTTATCCGGCGCGTCTTCGCGCTGGCGCAGATCGAGTACGGCCGCATTGACTACTCGGTGCGTCCGGACGGCGGCATCGAGGTGTGGGAGATCAACACGCATCCTACGCTTCCGATGACCCCCGGTCCCGGCGACCCGGTCAGAAGCGCCATCAACGATCGCGCAGCCCGGAAACTTGTCGAAGCGTTTCAGGCCCTGAATGCCGAACCGAGCCGCACCGGGCGCATTCCAACCGGCCACCCCGGTCGGGCGCAGGCCCTGATGCAGGCGACCCGCGGACTCGCGGCTCGCGTGGCGCGCAAGTTGAGAAGAGCGCGTGAGCCGCGGTGAGATCGCGGCCCTGGTGGCTCGACTCGAAGGACACCAAGGGACCGAGCCCCACGGCGATGCCGCGCGCGACCTGGAGCGCCTCCTGACTCTGGCCCGCCTGGCTGAGGCCGCGGACGTCGCCGGCACGGCGTCATCCTGCGGCCGACTCCGCGCGCTGTACGGACGTTACGTATCGCGCTTGGAGACGGCCGAGGCGCGCGCGCTGCTGGCGCGCGGGACAGGTGTGGTGGGCCTGGCGCTGGGGGAGGGCGGTGATTTTGCCGGCCGCTCCTATGCTCGCGTGCGCGACCTGTTCGACTACGTGGACTTCACGGACTGCCGCACCTTCGTCATGGTGGGCTGCGGGCCGTTGCCGGTGACGCTGCTGCACGTCGCCCGGCGCGCGCGGGTGCCGCGGCTCGTCGGGCTCGAAGTGGAGCCGGAATCGGCACGGGACGCTCGCGCGTTGTGCCGAGAGCTCGGAGTGGACACAATCGAGGTACAGGAGTGCGATGGCGGCGAGTTCGATTACAGCGAGGCCGATGTCATCTACATCGCGAACCTCGTCCGCGCCAAACGTGCCGTGCTCACGCGCGTGGCGCGTACCGCCCGGGCCGGTGCGCGGGTGGTCGTGCGCGAGCCCTCCTCGGTAGGCGAACTGGTCGCCGAACGCGGGGTGGATGTCGGCGATTCCTGGTGGCGGGTGCTGGCCAGGGGACCGGAGGACCCGCAGTTCCTCTCGTATCACCTCTTCCTGGAACTGCCGGCTCCACTCA
>DASSUE010000466.1:0-2498 GCA_035707305.1 Gemmatimonadales bacterium | reverse complement strand
CCCACGTAGCGCGCATCCGCACCGAGTAAGATGCCCGCGGGGAGCCGGACGCTGCCGCCGAATTTCACCTGATGGTCCGGCACCAGCGGCAGGCGATCGCCCGGCTCGACCGCATTCTCGCCGCCTTCCTCCTCGCGGATGCTGAAGATCTCCGCCCCGCTCTGGAACGTGGCGCGGGTCCAGGCGTAGTTCGCGTAGGCAGCGTGGCCGCGGCCGAAGCTGACGCTCACGCCCAGCTCGACGCCCTCCCGACGCGTCTTCTCGAGGTTGTCGAAGAACCCTTCGATGGTGGAGCCGGTCACTACATTCTCGTTCGGGAACAGAAACACGTCGTTCTTCACATCCGAGCGGTAGGCCGACGCGGTGACCAACGCGGGTCCCTGGGTCCACGTGCCTCCCACCTCATATGTCGTGGCGACGATCGGCTCGAGCGGGGGATCGTCGCCCAGCGCGAACGGCAGTACACACGGCCGCTCGGGGTCGGCGCAGGCCAGTTCGATGAGTGCCGGTGCACGGAAGTTCTGGCCCACCGAGCCGTAGGCGCTGAAGCCGTGCCCGAGGTCCACGCTCACCCCACCCTTCGGATTTACCCGGGTGTAGTTGCTGACGGTATCGGCGGTGGGATCCAGCCGGTTGTGGAACGGGATTCTGACGTAGTCCAACCTGGCGCCGGCCGACAGCGTCAGGCGGCCGAGCGTGATGTCCGCCGTCGCGAAACTCGCCGCGTCCCACGAGCCGCTCTCCACCAGGGTGGTCTGGTCGAGGTCGCCGCCGAACTTCCGGTTGTCCTCGAACAACTCGATACGACTGTCGTTCACCGATCCATCGGCGCCGACTCTCACGCCGAGCACGGCGGTTCCCACGAGCTTGGCCCAGCGGTAATCGAGTCCCCACCCCAGCGTCTTGTTCCTGCTCTCACCCAACGCATCGGGATCGGCGCCCTGGTTCACGGCGAATCGCTCGGCGGTGCTTCGCCGGCCATACAACCGAAAGGATCCCCGTCCGGTGCCGAGCTGGCGGTAGCCGGTCACGGCAAGTTGAAGGAGACCGAGGTCATCGAAGTCTCCAGTGGTCAGGTTCGAGTCCGGGTTGACGTCGAACACAGTTTCGGGCAGCGAGCCTGCCGGCTCGGCGTATGACTTGGCGCCGAACCCCTGGACGCTGATTCCCCAGGTGTCGGCCAGCCGGCCGAGATTGAAGAAGCCGTTGTACTGATGGGCATTGGTACCTTGTCGCCAGCCCCTCTCCCGGTTGTAGCCGGCGCCGACGTAGTAATCCAGACCGCGCGTCACGCCGCTGACGGAACCGTTGCCGTTGAAGGTCTCGAACGAGCCGCCTTGCACCTCCAACTCTCCTCCGATGGGGCCTCGGCCACGGGCGGTGACGAGGTTGATGGCGCCGCCCAGCGTGTTCCGGCCCGCGAGCGACGCGGTCCCCTGGAGCAGCTCAATCCGGCGCACGTACTGCATCGGCAGCAGATCGAAGTTCACCTGCGCGGCATCGGGCTCGTTCTGCCGGACCCCGTCGAGAAACACGGACACGCCTTGCGGAAGGCCGACCACCGGCGACGCGTAGAATCCCCGGGTGCTCACGTTCAGCTTGTAGGACGAGCCAAGATCGTCATAGAGCGAGATGCCGGGCTGCTGGGGAAGCACGTCGGACAGGATGCGGGGCTCGTAGGCATCCGCCTCCTCCTCGCCGATGATCGTCACTCGCGCGGGTACGCCCGACCCCACCGTGGGGCCGGCCGACGGCTGGATCGAGCCGACGACTTCGATCGGCTCGAGGGTGCGGACGCTGTCGCGGCGGGTCGAGTCGGGCGTCTGCGCGGCAAGTGGGGCGGCCATCAGCGTGACGACGAGCAGCCGCCCGGGCGTCACAGGGTTCAGAAGGCGCTCAGCCCGGTGATGGCCTGTCCCACGATGAGTGAGTGCATGTCGTGGGTTCCCTCGTAGGTATACACGGACTCCAGATTGGCCAGGTGCCGCATGGAGTGGTATTCCACCAGAATCCCGTTCGCGCCGAGCAGCCGGCGTGCTTCCCGGGCGCACTCCGTGGCCATGTTCACGTTGTTGCGCTTGGCGAGCGAAACCTGTTCCGGGGTGACGGTGCCGGCGTCCTTGAGGCGACCGAGCTGGAGTGCCAGCAGCTGGGCCTTGGTGATCTCGGTGAGCATGTCCACTAATCGGACCTGCTGGATCTGGGTGCCGCCGATGGGACGGGAGAACATCACCCGCTGGCAGGCATACCGGAGCGCCTCATCGTAGCAGGCCATCGCGGCACCGATCGCCCCCCAGGCGATGCCGTACCGCGCCTGCGTCAGGCACATCAGTGGGCTCTTGAGCCCGCCTGATTTCGGCAGCACCGCGTCGGGAGGCAGGCGGACGTCCTCGAGGTGGATCTCGCTGGTGTCCGACGCCCGGAGCGACAGCTTCCCCGCCTGATCCTTCGCCGAGTAGCCGCGCGTGTCCGTCGGAACGATGAAGCCGCGGATCGAT
>DASSUE010000465.1:0-2776 GCA_035707305.1 Gemmatimonadales bacterium | reverse complement strand
GGCGGAGCCGATCTTGCTCGAGGCCGGTCTGGCGGCCCGGCGGGATGACGGCCGAATCGTGCCACGGTTTCGGGAGCGGCTGCTGTTCCCGATTCATGACCTGCGCGGCCGTGTGGTCGGCTTCGGCGGGCGACTGCTGCGCGAGGGAGAGCCCAAATACCTCAACTCCCCCGAAACACCGCTGTTTCAGAAGGGGCGCCTGCTGTACAACCTGCACGCGGCCCGCCCCGCGATCCGGCAGCAGGAAACCGTGCTCCTGGTGGAAGGCTACTTCGACGTGCTGCGCCTCATCCTCGCCGGCGTCGAGCACGTCGTCGCGGGCCTGGGCACCGCGCTCACCCCGGAGCAGGCCGCGCTGCTCCGGCGGTCGGCGCCGTCGGCGACGCTGCTGTACGACAGCGACGCCGCAGGCCTTCGTGCCACCTTCCGGGCCGCGGACGAGCTCCTGCGTCATGGAGTGCGGGTCCGGGTCGCCACCCTCCCGCCCGGCGACGATCCCGACACGCTGGTGCGGAAGGGCGGGGCAGCCGCATTGGCGCCCGTGCTGAGGGATGCCACCGACGTGATCGAGCGGAAGCTGCAGTTCCTCGAACGCGGCGGCTGGATGGCCGATATCGAGCGGCGCCGGCACGCGCTCGACAAGCTCCTCCCCACTATCCGGGCCGCGGCAGATCCGGTGACGCGGGAACTGTATGCCTCCCGGGTCGCCGAGCGGCTCGGGGTGTCGCGCGACGTCGTGCTGGAGGAGGCCGCCCGGCGTCCGAGTCCGCCGCCGGGCGTACACTCACCAGCGGCCGGGCCTGCCCCGAGCGACACCCGTCGCCCGCGACCGCTCGCGGCTCGACGACCCCTGCCGGCCGGGGCCGGGCGCGAACGCCAGCTGGTGACATACATGATCGCTGCGCCCGAGTGGCGCACCCGCGCCGGGGGAGAGGTTTCCGCTGACCTGCTGGAGCAGCCCGTGCTGCGAGAGCTGTTCGACGCGCTCGTCCGCCTACCAACCACCGATAGCGGCGATGCGTTGCCGGAGGGACTGTCCGAGCGGGCGGCGGATGCATGGTCCAGGCTGCGCGAAAGGGCAAACGCGCTTTCCGGTCAACCGCTCGATCATGAATACGCGAGCGTCGTCGAGTACCTCCAGGCCCGGACGGAGTACCGGGCCATGAAGGCGATTCCCGATCCTGATGAGCGGTTGCGGCGGCGCACCGAGTTGGACCGCCGCTACCCCGGGTTCGCGACCGCACGGCAGTACTACACGCCGTGACGCACGTCCAGCGTGACGATCGCCAAGGATGAGCAATGCACCCTGACCTGAACAAGCTGCTCGATCTGCAGGCCAAGGATGGCGAGATCGCCGACCTCGACGCTCGCCAGGCGGTACTCGATGCCGACGTCAAGACGCTCGACGCCGAGCTTCGGCGCGCAGCCGATGCCCGCGATGCCGCGCGGCGGGCCGCCGACGAAGCAGTGCGACGGCGGGACGAGCAGGAGCAGAAGATCGAAATGCTGCGCCAGGCGCAAGAGCGCCGGAAGCAGATGGTTGAGTTCGTGCGCACCCCCAAGGAGGGCGCAAGCCTGATGGCCGACATGGATCTGGCCCGCCAGGTGTTGGCGAACGAGGAATCGGAATGGGTCCGCGCCGCCGACAGCGTCGCTGCGCTCCAGGCCGCCGCGGCTGAGGAGGAGCAGCGATGCCAGGCGATGAAGGACGAGCAGGCCGCCCGCCGGGACGAGATCTCCGAGCGCCTGCAGGCGTTGGCGGCCGAGCGGGACACCAGACTCGGAGAGCGGGAGGCTAAGGCGGGGCAGCTCGAGCGGTCGCTTCGCATGCGCTACGACCGTCTCCGTCGCGCGCGGGCTCAGTCGGTCGTCGTGCCGCTGAGCGGCGATGCCTGCGGGGCCTGCTTCACTGCGGTGCCGCGCAATCGGCGGAGCCAGATTCGGGCAGGAATGTTGCTGGAGGGGTGCGAGGCCTGCGGCGTCATCCTGTATTCGGCTGAGCCATGACCGTCGCCGCCGCTCAACCGCTGCGCTGGGTCATCTGTCCACCAGCCGACCCCGGCTCGGTTCGCACCCTGGCAGCGACGCTGTCGCTGCCGGAGCCGCTCGCGGCGATCCTGGTGCAACGGGGCTACGGCGATCCGGAAGCCGCCCGTCGTTTCCTCCGCCCACCGCTGGCCGAGCTCGCCGATCCCCGGCTCCTCGCCGACATGGACCGTGCGGTGGCCGTCATCGCCGACGCGGTACGCACCCGCCGACCCATCCTGGTGCATGGCGACTACGACGTCGATGGGCAGTGCGGCTCGGCGCTTCTCACCCGCGCGCTCTCGTCGGCGGGGGCCAACGTGACGGCCTTCGTCCCGCACCGGCTGCGCGACGGGTACGACTTCGGCGAGGCCGGACTCGCGAAAGCGCGTGAGTTGGGCGCCGGCCTGATCATCACCTGTGACTGCGGCATCACGGCGGTTGATCCGGTGCGCCGAGCCCGGGACCTGGGAATGCAGGTCGTGGTGACCGATCACCATCTCCCGGGCCCCGAGCTGCCGCCGGCCGATGCCGTGGTGGATCCGCAGCGGGACGACGATCGCTCCGGGTTGAATCACCTCTGCGGCACCGGCCTCGCCTTCAAGCTGGTGCAGGCGCTGGTTCCGGCGCTGGGGCTGTCGCCCAACCTGCCGCTGCATCTCCTCGACCTGGTTGCCCTGGCCACCGTCGCCGACGTCGTGCCGCTCACCGGCGAGAACCGCATCCTGGTGAAGCACGGGCTCAAGCTCCT
>DASSUE010000464.1:0-6324 GCA_035707305.1 Gemmatimonadales bacterium | reverse complement strand
CGGTGACCGCGCATCCCTCCGAGTGGTCGTATTGCAAGACGGGGAGCTCGAGATCGGTTTCATCGCACCCGCTCGCCGGCTCGAAGCACTCGCGGCCCTCCATGCGGTCCCACCCGTAGTTCACGCCCCGGCCGGCGCCCGCGGCCGACGTGACGCTCACGTTGACTTCCTCGAGACGGCCCTCCCCGACGTCGGCGATGTAAAGGTCACCGGTGACCCGGTCGAAGCTGAACCGCCACGGATTGCGCAGGCCGTAGCTCCAGACCTCGCCACGTCGTTCCGCGGTGAACGCGAACGGATTGTCGGGCGGAATCGCGTAAGGTGTTTCGCCATGGAGGTTGATACGCAGGAGCTTGCCCAGAAGTGTCGCAAGGTTCTGAGCGTTGTCGTCGGGATCGCCGCCGCCGCCACCGTCTCCCAGCGCGATGTACAGATGGCCGGTCGGTCCGAACGCAAGCTGGCCGCCGTTGTGGTTGGCGAACGGCTGGGGAACGCCGAGGATCAGCTCTTCGCTGTTCGGGTCGGCAATGTCGGGATCGGCGGTAACGCGGAACGCCGAGATCCGCGTGTCTCCGTTCAGGTTGGTGTAGTTCACGACCAGCCGGCCGTTGGTCGCATACTCGGGGTCGAAGGCCAGACCCAACAGGCCCTGCTCGCTACCGGCCGTGGTCACCCGGTCCGAGATGTCAAGAAACGGAGTCGGCAGCAGGGCTCCGTCTCGGATGACGCGGATCCGGCCGGCCCGCTCGACCACGAAGAGGCGGGGATCACCGGTCGGCGTGGTGAGGTCGACCGGGAACTGAAGCTGATCGGTCACGAGCTCCAGCGTGAGACCGAGATCGCCCGGCGTTCCGGCGATATCGCTGCATGCCGGCGCGAAGACGAGCGCCAGCACGATGCCGATTCGGCGGCTGAGCATGATCAGCAACATACACCCGGCCAGCACGCCCGACCCCTGGACGCGCCATATTGCGGTGATGAAAGCGGCCCTGTTCACCGGAGCTGGTGGCCCCGAGGTGATCACCATCGGTACTGCTGCGACACCGGTGCCGGGGCCCAACGACATCCGTGTCCGAGTCAGAGCGGCTGGGCTGAACCGCGCCGACCTGATGCAACGGCGCGGGCACTATCCCGCCCCAGCGGGCTGGCCGGCGGACATCCCCGGGCTCGAGTACGCAGGCGAGGTGGAGGCCGCCGGCGACCGGGTGCAGCGATGGCGGGTCGGGGACCGGGTGATGGGACTGGTAGGTGGGGGGGCGCAGGCCGAAGCCGTCGTGGTCCATGAAGACGAGACACTGCGGATTCCCGACCAGCTCTCGTTCGCGGAGGCGGCCGCCGTCCCGGAGGCGTTTCTCACCGCCTACGATGCGCTGGTGACCCGGGCTCGCCTCACGGCAGGAGAGCGGGTGCTGATCCACGCCGTGGGGAGCGGCGTCGGGACTGCCGCGGTCCAGATCGCCAAGCAGCTCGGAGCGACCGTGGTTGGCACCTCGCGAACCGCCGCCAAGCTGGAGCGGGCCCGAGAATACGGGCTCGACGAAGGCATCGATACCAGTCAGGTCAATTTCGCCGACGCCATCAGTGCCCCAGTCGACGTAGTGATCGACGTGCTCGGGGGGCCGGCGCTGCCGCATAACCTCTCCGTGCTGGCCCCTCGGGGACGGCTAGTGCTGCTGGGATGGCTGCTCGGCAGCAAGGTCGATGCTGACTTCAATCCGGTGCTTCGGAAGCGCCTTGAGATCATCGGCTCGGTAATGCGCCCCCGACTGCACGCCGACCGGGTGGAGGTGGTTCGCGGATTCTCCGAGCAGATGCTGCCTCGGTTCGACGTCTCACGGTTCTCCCCCCCGCTGCGTCCGGTGCTGGAGCGCACCGTGCCGATGAACCAGCTCGCCGCGGCGCACGCGGCGATGGAACGCAACGAGACCTTTGGGAAGCTGGTGGCGGTGTGGGACTGACTGGGCGTCAGTCGGTTACGAAACCGTACTTGCGTCGGAGGGATTCGAACCGGGCGTCGAGCGCGCGGCAATAGGCGCGATCAGCGTTGTCCCCGTGGCCGTAGTGGCGCTGATAGCGCGCGACCAGATCGGGGAACTCCCGCGCGAGATGCGGCAGGAAGTGCCGCCGGGCCGCCGGTCCCAGCCGCAAGGCCGACCAGGCAATGAAGCTGGCCCCCGCCTGCTTGGCCGCGGCGAGGAGGGCGTCGAGCTGGCTCCGACGGTCGGTGATGCACGGGACGACCGGCATCACGAATATGCCGGCACGAATGCCCGCATCGGCCAGCCGGCGAACCGCGCGGAGCCGCGCGGCGGGAACAGCGGTGCGCGCCTCCAGCCGGCGCGCGAGGCGCGCATCGACCGTGGCCAACGACATGTTCACTCGCACGGCGTGCCGTTGCTGAAGCCGCGTCAACAGGTCGATGTCCCGCGCCACGAGCGGCGACTTGGTGGTGATGCCGATCTTGATGTCCCGATACGCCAACAATGCCTCGAGCGCCAGCCGGGTAAGGCGAAAGCGGCGCTCCGCCGGCTGGTAGGGATCGGTGGCCGTGCCGATGGCCAGCGTCTGACCCGCGAGCTTCACCGGGTCGAGCGTGCGGATGATGGCCCGCACGAGATTGGTCTTGACCAGGATGTCACGTTCGAATGACCGCGGCTCAGCAGGATCGGTACCCAGCCGTTCCAGCGTCCACCGATGGGTATCACGGGCGTAGCAATACGCGCAGCCGAACTCGCACCCGATGTATGGATTGAGGGACCAGAAACCCATGTGGGTGGCGGCGGGGCTGTTCAGTGCCGAGCGCACCTCGATGCCCTGGAAGCGGGTGCCACGGGCGCGCTGATCCAGCACCGGAAGCCTCGGCGCCCGGCGAGATGGCAGAAAGCTCAGCTGTTCGATCATCCACACCGCCCCCACCCGCAGTGCAGACAGGTGAGACAACCCGAGGCACGCATGAGCGGGCCGGCGCACTCAGGACAGCTCCGCATCTCGTCGTGACCGATGTAAATCGTGGGCCTGAGGGAGTTGGCGCCTCGAGGCGGGCGATCGGCGGGGGAGGGAACCACGGGAGCTTGCACTGAGGGCCTCGGAAGCGCGGCTCGGCATCCCCGAATATAAGCCGAAGCCAGAGTGGGTCAAGCGACGTGCGTCATCGCGTATGCGGAGACCCTGGGCAGGCCAGCGCTCGCTCGAGGGGCTTTGGTTTGTTAGCGTACGGGCGATCCCACAAGAGAAGGGGAGCGCGATGCCGAAACGCGAAGACGAGCAGCTGGCGAAGTTGATTCGCAAAAACGCCGCGAAGGTGAAGCCGCCGAAGGAGGATCAGTCGGCCAAGTTCGATCCGACGCTTCGGCAGCGGTCGCGAGAGGAAGATCCCGAGGCCAAGCGGCTGTTCAAGGAGATGAAGCGGCGCGAATTCTAGGATGTGCGGCCTGGCGCGGGTCAGGCCCGGGCATACTTGTCGGCGCCGAGAAAATGGAGCGAGACGTACGGCTGGTCGCCTACCACCCAGCTGTCGTGCGGCTCAGCCGGCACATGGAACAGGTCCCCAGGCTTCATCTCCAGCACCCGATCGCCGAACGCCACGGTCGCGCGCCCCTTCAGCACCAGGCCGACGTGTTCGACCGGACAACGGGCCAGCCCGAGCGCCGGCCCGACGTGCTCCGACCATTTCCAGCCCGGCTCATAGGTGGCGCGGCCGATGGTGAGCCCCCCGAGATGCACCAGTTCGAACCGTCCCTTGATCAGCGTGCGCACTTCGTCGGGATGTTCGAACCGCTTGATGATCATACCCAGCATGAAAAGACCTCATCGCAGGAAAGTGGTCTTCACCTCGATAGATGACGATTCGTCGTGTGGTGGTCTACCTCGGCCCGGGTGATCGGCTCTCCGACCGATACATCCTGGCGCTGCTCTGCGATCGCTGGCGCCACGCCGGCATCGAGGTCCTGGTGCTGGACGATCCCACCCGCGTCGTGGACGGGGAGGTCGCGTTCGTGCACGTGGACGCCACTCGGCGGCCGGCTGGCTACGATGCGCTTGCCTTCTGCTATCCCCGGGTCATCAACGGCGGCGTCCGCGACATCTCCAAGCGCAGCATCAGCGGGCAGATCGTGACCCGCGACTCGAGCTACGGCGCAGCGGTCATCGTGAAGACCAATGCCAACTGCTTCGACATGCCGGATGCGAGCCGCCGGCGACGGGTCGGGGCTCTGCTCCCGCGCCTCTGGTTTCGCGTGACCGATCGCGTGTTGCCTACCACGGCACGGAACATCCGGCGCAACCGGTCGTATCCTATCTATGCTTCGCCCCGCGAGGTACCCTGGCACGTCTGGTGGGATCCCGAGCTGGTGGTGGAGAAATTCCTGCCTGAACGCCGCGACGGGCTCTACTGCCTCCGCACCTGGACGTTTCTCGGCCGTCGGGAAAAGATGTCACTGCATGTCTCCCGCAGCCCGGTGGTGAAGCGCGAGAATCTCATCGCAAGCGAATACATCACGGACCTCCCGGCGCCAATCCGTGAGGCACGCCAGCGTCTGGGGTTCGATTACGGCAAGTTCGACTTCGTGCTGCACCAGGACGAACCGATACTGCTGGACACCAATTCAACGCCGACATGTGCCGGCCAGCCGACGCCCCGCATCACCGCCCTCGCCGATGAGCTCGCCTCCGAGCTGATGCCCGGGTAGATGCTGGGGCCTGCCGTTGCGCTCAGCGACCTCTGGCCCAGCGACGCGGTCGTTGTACAGCGCCCATCCGACGATTCTCTCGACTGGCTTCGGCGGGCGTGCTTGTGGGCCGATCGATCATCGGCCACGCCGCTGACGTACGCCGGCGAGCTTCCGATCATTTGCCACGAGGCAGCGGTGCGGCCCGGAGCGCTCGAGCTGTTGAGCGACGCCGGTCTGCGACTGCCGCCCGAGATCATACCGTACACTCAATGCGATGAGATGCTGGCGCTGGTCGCCGACCAGGTGCGCCGAGGCCGCCGGCTGGGGATCACCTACACGTCTCGCGAGCCTTGGGCCCCCGCCGAGTCATATGTCAATCCTCCAGACCTCGTGGCCGAGCTGAACGACAAGGCGAGCCTGGCCGATCTGCTGCCGCCCGAGGCGGTGCCGGAACGCCGCGTCGTGGAGCAGCCGGAGCTGGCGGCCGTGCTCTCGAGCGGGGCCCGTTCGCTGCCGCTGGTACTCAAGGCGTCGTCCCGACTGGGCAGTGGCGCCGGGGCGGACGTCCTGATTTGCTGCACGCAGGACGATCTGGAAAGAGCGGGCCCCAAGTTCGCGCCTGCCAGCCGCGTAGTTGTGGAGAGGTTCTACCAGTTCTCCGCCACGTGGTGTGTCCACTTCGCGCTCAGCGACGAGCGGGTTCGCTACTGCGGCACAGCGCAGCAGATCTGCGATGCTGCGGGGACCTATCTCGGCAACTGGTCGGGCGCAGGGTTCGCCGTCGAGCCCGATGCGATCGAGGTTGCCTACCACGCCGCGCGCGCAGGCTGGTCACGTGGGTACCGGGGGTTCATGGGGCTGGACATCGGACGCGTAGCGGGAGGAGGCTTCATCGGGTTCGACCTGAACTTCCGCAACAACGGCTCGACGCCCCAAGTGCTGCTGGGCGCGGCGATCGGCAGCGCGTGGGGTGCGGGGGTGTCCCGCCTCTGCCTCGGTGTTCGGTTCAGCGGCGCCTTCGAGTCGATGGTGAAGCAGCTGGCTGCGGGGGTGACGCGCCGCGAGCTAGTACCGCTGCTCGCCTTCGACACTCCGTCGGTCACCGCGGGAGCGGAGCAGCCGATGTGCAACGTGTTGGTCGCGGGCGACACGGTGGACGCGGTTGATCGCGCCGTCACACGGCTCGCCCAAACGGGCTTCACCATTCCGTAAAGCCGATACCCGGCGGGTAGTCTCTCCCGCCGGGTACCGTTCGGCTGCACGGGGTCACTGCGTCTCGATCGAATCCGGCACCTCCGACACCGAGTCACGGGCTACGAACGCCCACTGCGCGACGGTGGCCCGGAACTCGTCCGCCAGAGCTTTCAGATCCACCGTCGCCACACTTTCCGCATCGGTCAGCGATCCGACGCGCGCGAGTGCGGTGCTCGCCTTGACGTAGCTGCTGTCCGAGGCGACGGCCGCTTCGTACGCCTGCTTCGCCTGCGCTACGTGGCCCAGCCGCTCGAGCGCGTGTCCCAGGTTGTTCTGGAACACCGGCGAGCCCGGCTTGAGCTCGGTGGCGCGGGCGAGCGGAGGCAGCGCCTCGGTATACCGCCCCAACTGGATGTAGAGCAGCCCGAGGTTGTTCATTGCCCACGCGTCGTGCTCGTCG
>DASSUE010000463.1:0-4348 GCA_035707305.1 Gemmatimonadales bacterium | reverse complement strand
GGCGTACTGGAGCGCGTCCGCGACCTCGCGAGCGACGCGCAGGGCATCGTCGATGGGGAGCTGGCGATCTCGGCGGAGGCGGCTCCGCAGCGTCTCACCTTCGACGTAGGGCATCGTGAACCACAGGGACCCGTCGGCGTTGCCCGAGTCGTGCACGACGAGGATGTGCGGGTGCTGCAACCGGGCGCACAGCCGGATCTCGCGGAGGAACCGCTCAGGGCCCAAGGCAATCGCGAGGTCGGCGTGGAGGACTTTGAGCGCAACAGGTCGATCGTGCCGGAGATCGTGCGCGAGGAAGACCGTGGCCATGCCCCCGCGCCCCAACTCTCGGTCGATGCGGTAGCGGTCGGCGAGGGAATTCCTCAGACGGTCGATAAGGTCGGGCAACGGGTTATGGGGCGGGACCCGCGAACGTTATCGCGCCGTAGGGAGGGGGGCTAGGCCTCGAGCGTCCGGACGTAGCGCACCTCGCGCAATCCCACATCCGGACCGAGCTGGTGGAGCTGCGTCGCCCCGTCGGGGTGCATCCCCTGTCGCTGGTAGAAGCGTCGAGCCGGCCAGTTCTGCTCCACCACCCAGAGCGTGAGCCGCTCACGCCCCTCGCGAGCGCCCTGATCGGCTGCGGCCTGGAACAGCGGGAGGCCGAGGCCGCCGCCCCGACGCTCGGGGAGAACGTGAAGGTTGTAGAGCTGCCAAACGACGCGTGGATCGGCATCCGCATCCCGCGACGGGCCGAACGCGGCGAAGCCCAGCAGCGTTTCAGAGTCCTCGACCAAGAGAAGGTGCGTCTCCGGAACCCCGAACCGCGCTTCCCACTCGGCGGTGCGCTCAGCTAGCGACTGATAATCGAGGAAGGCGTCAGGCAGCTGCCCGCGATACGTGGCCCTCCAGCTGGCGATGTGGAGCGCCGCTACCGCTGCTGCGTCCGTTCGCCGCGCGCTTCGCAGGGCCGGCATCGCTGGTCTTTCGCGGGTCAGGGATAGCGGTACGTGCACCATTCGTCGTGCACGAACGTGAGAGGTGGGTGAGTCCCGCCGGGAAGCCGTACCCCCGGCGCGACCTCGCGCTCGGAATCGGACGGACAACCAGCAGGTGCCGACCGGGCCCAGCACAGTGACCGGGGGCCATCCATCAGCCTGGAGCTCAAGTATGCCGCTCGGCCACGTCGCCTGCCAAGCAGCCACGCTGCAGTCGGACTTCGAGGACTTCAACCAACACTTTAAGTGCGCACGTGTCGCTGGATTCGCTCCCGGGGGCGATGAGGCTGGCCGACAAACCGTTCTGCCCGAAGGCCACTTCAAGTAGTTTCTGAAGAGCCGGTCGGCCGCGATGCCACCTCGAATTGCCCACCGGATCGCGGTGGCGGCGACCTCACCTTTTGCTTGAAGTGGCGGCCGGCGGGGCCGAGAGCAATATTGGCCGCGGGTCGGCCGGAATGGGCGTCCTTCCGCTCCAGCGTTCCCCCACGCTGCCCGGCACTTTCCTCGTATCGGCGATGGCAACCATTCTCTGCGTGGATGACGAGCCCTCGGTCGGGGTCGTCCTCGAGCTCACCCTCACGAAGATCGGGCATCACCCGCTGTTGGTCTCCAGCGTGGACGATGCGATGCACGCGGTAACCAGGATAGCGGCGGATCTCGTGATCGCCGACTACTCCATGCCCAAGCTCAATGCGCTCGATCTGCTCAAGCTGCTGGAGAAGGAGGGATTCAGGATCCCGGTCATCATCATGACCGGTTACTCCAACATCGAGCACGCGCTCACATCCATCAGGAGCGGAGCGATCGACTACCTCACCAAGCCGCTCCGGGCGGAGACGCTCGAGATCGCGGTGCAGCGCGCGCTGGAGAGGTACGGCTCCGCAAGGAGAACGAGACGCTCCGAAGCGAGATCCAAAAGCTCCGCGCTGCCCTGCCCGGGGCGGGCGAGGCCGAGCTCAGATACGTCGCGACTTCGGTCGAGGCGCTGGTGTTCAACCTCGACGAGCTGGAGAAGAAGGCGATCGTGCGGGCGTTGGCCGCGACGGGCGGCAACCGGGCCCGGGCTGCCAAGCTCCTCGGCATCTCGGAGCGGACCCTTCGGAACAAACTGAACTTCCCGAGAGCGACCGCGGCAGAGACGTAGACCAGTCAGCCCCGATCGGTGTAGAGCCCCATGCTGAAGGTGGCGGTGTAACCGTTGCCTGAGGTGGTCGGGGCGAGCAGGAGCTGCGAGCCGCCCCGCGAGTAAATTCCGTCCTGCGCGTTTCGGACCCGCCCCTCGTCGCCCTTCTGGGTGTATGGCTCCCGACTGGTATAGAGGGAGGTCAGGAAGTCCTCCCCGAAGAAGACCTGCGAGGTGAACTCGTACGCCTGGCTGGCGTTCACCGGTGAGCGGATCTTGAAGTGGATGTGGGTGGCACGACCTCGATACCAGCCGGGCACGATGGTCGTGAACGTCGCGACCCCATTGGCGTCGGTGATCTGGTTGCCCCGGAGCCAGTCCTGTCCGACCGTGTTGAAACCGGGATCCTGCACGTCGGAGTACACACCGAGCGCGTTGCAGTGCCACACGTCCACCACCGCCCCCGCCAGCGGCGGGCAGGCGTTGGACGCGATGCGTGAGACCTTGAACGCGAGGGATAGAAGCGCTCCGCCCTGTACCGCGCGGTCCCCCGTGTTCGGGCGGATGTCGGAGCGGGTGAGCCTTTCATCGACGTAATACGGCCCCTCGGTCAACTCCGGCTTCACGGCGCAGTCGAGCGACGCGTTCGGGACGTCGGGCACCCCGGTCTCACCGCGGCTACCGCAGCCTGCCAGCCAGAGCAATCCACCGGCGCTCGCGCCCCCCAGCAGAACGAGCGCCTCCCGGCGCGACAGGAGCCGCCCGACCGGCGCATCGTCGCCGTGTTCGTGTTCAAGCATGATATGAAACTAGTACGAGTCCAGGTACCAGTACGAGTCCGCCGACTCGTACTCGTACTAGTAGTTCCTGTTCGAAACGATCGGTGCCGTGTATTTCGTTCGATCCCATGCCAGCGACAGCACACCGCCCTGACTGGCGGGCTCGACTGCGATGGTGAACAGCTCGACGGGCTGGGCCAGGTGCTCGCGGGCGAGCTTGATCCGCGCGAAGTCCTTGCTCTCGTCGTATTGGGTGCCCCACTGGCCGGTCTGGCTGTTCACGATCAGCGTAGCGCCTTCCGGGGTGGGGAGGGTCCAGAGGGTATAGCTGCCCTTGGGGATCTTGGTCCCGTTGATGGTGAGATCCGCGTCGGTGGTGAAGCCGGTAGCGGCGTTGGCCCCGGTCCGCCACACCTGGTTCCACGGCACGACCGTGCCGAAAATATCGCGACCGCGACGGTGCGGCCGGCCGTAGTCCACGGTGAGCTGCGCGTTTCCCACCGAGGCAGTCACGGTGTCGCGCGCCGAGAGCTGGCCGACTGCCTTGCCGGCGGCATCGCGCGCGGCGAAATCCTGCGCCACCCGGTCCACATCCACGGTCGCGACCCGCTCCACGATCACCTTGTTGGTGGTCTCGCGGCCGTCCACCCGGAGCACGTTGCCGTTCCGGTCCAGCCGGAGGTGCATCGGGCTCCCGAAGTACCCGATGTCCATCGCCTCGGCGCCCCGTCGGACGGCGTAGGTCTCGACCGTCTGATTCGCGCCCAGCCCCACGACGTGGAGGCTCAGGCTGTCGGAGCCGTCACGCTGCGCCCGCTTCGCGATCAGCTCGTACAGGGCGAACGAGAAGGTAGTCACCGGCATGGTGCCCGCCGGAGCGGTCACCGCGGCAATCTGGGTGCTGTCGCCGACCTTGAGCTTGCTCCGCGCGCTGTCCTGGCCGAACACCAGCGTAGCGTCGACCGGCGGGAGCTGTCCCGGACCCTGGGAGACCGGAGTGGCGGTAATGCGGAGCTCCGAGAAGGTGCCGTCCTGGTTGAGCGTGCCGCTGTAGTGCATCCGCCGGGTGCGCGGCACCCGCGCGGCGATGTCACTCTCGAACTTGTTGCCGGTGCGGCTGTACCGCTCGACGGCGAGGGTGTCGTTGCCCAACCGGGTGACGAACGCGCCCCGCTCGGTGCCTTGGGCAAGCGCAGAACCGGGGGCGACAAGAAGGGCCAGCGCGGCGATGCTGAGGCGAGACATGATGGCGCTTCCAGAGGGAGGATGGCGTCTGTACGACGCCGCCCCAACAGCGGTTTCGCCCACGGGGTGTT
This sequence comes from Gemmatimonadales bacterium, assembly GCA_035707305.1. Classification (GTDB taxonomy): domain Bacteria; phylum Gemmatimonadota; class Gemmatimonadetes; order Gemmatimonadales; family GWC2-71-9; genus DASQPE01. The sequence continues at coordinate 150 of DASSUE010000463.1, read as the reverse complement.
CGGCGGTGCTCCAGCTCAGAACGGGAACAGGATGCCCTTGTCCTTGAGCTTCTCGAAGCGCCGGGCGGAGAACGTGTAGAGCTGTGCCGGGCGGCTGGGACCCTCGCGCTCCCATTCCTCGAGCGGGGTCAGGATGTCGAGCAGCTCCAT